>NZ_JBAHVL010000002.1:0-248601 GCF_037464985.1 Corynebacterium sp. PCR 32 | reverse complement strand
ACACTCCGCCGCCCCCACAGCCGCCTGCCCAGAATTAGCCTCAATACAGGCACGCGCACGACCCAACTCACCAACCAAATCATTAAGAGACCGGGACAACCGATGCCAAAACTCAGCAAGCTCATGGATATGCCCATCATTCCCAGCATCAAGTAGGGCAAGCACCGCTTCGGGATCATCACTATCACCATGGGCGGGGGCGATGAAATCAAACGGGTCAAAGGCCCCTGCCGGCGCCGGAGGAAAACTAAACGCTGCCGGCTCCACTGAACGCTGCCCGCAGAAAGCCGCCGCCGACGCATCATCCTGCCCCACGAACGCGCGCCGCATCGCTGCCGTGTTCTCACCAAGCCACCGCACGAGATGACGAAGCTCTTTAAGTGTGTGCGCGGCACTGCCGACCCCACCGTTAATCACGAGAGCATGCTGCCGCCCCAACTCCCGCAACCCAGGCTCCTCAGTAAACTCACCACCAAGCGACCTGACTACAGCCATTGGACGCCTGAAGCCATGATCTACATTGTTTTGTAGTATTTTGATGGCACGGTCGAGTTCACAGGGGTCGATAGTAATACTCATTTTATTTACTCACTTTCCCTAAAATCTCTCTGGCCCTTTCGCATAACTGCGCTTCAGATATTTTGTCATCTTCGCTTCCATATGAAGCTCCGATTCTTCCGATTGGAGTTTCTATATATGCGGTACATAATAGTGGCCACATGTTCATAACAACCTGATCAAACCGTCCTGGTGAATATTGTTTAAAGAGTTTCCCAGCGACATGCTTCCTCTCTCTTTTGTCAGTCCCGATCGTTCCTCCTTTAGAAAGATCTTGATTACTGTCATCTATCCAACAATCTTTTACAGTCGACGAATGGACATAGTTAGTTCCTTTGGTTTCGTATCCTCGTTTTTCCCAGTAGTGTGGTGGAAGGTCTTTACAAAGGTCGGCGTTTTCAAATTTGGGGTCGGAGTAGTCATAAGACCCGTCCGGGTTTTTCTTCGCCCGCACCGGGTACTTAGCAAGCAGCTCGGGCTGCTCCCACAGGGGCAGATCATCAGGACTCTGCGATGCACCCGCCCCCGTAGCAGACCCAGATGCTGAGGTGCTGTGTGCACTATCACCACCGCCATGGTGACACCCCGCCAACACACCCACCACCACAACGAGCGACAACATCTGGACGTAAACCCTCTGTAGCTGTGATATCCCCTGCGAACGCAGCAGAGGCACCCCCTGACAACACCAGCGATGACGTACCATCAGTCGCCGTTCACAATCTCCCATTTACCCGCCCCTCAATCTTCCTTGCACCCCTGGCCAAACATAAACCGACCTTTTTCCAATCTTAGCCACCTCACCACCATCCGCCCGTGGCAACAAAACTTTAACCCGGCTTTTACCCCCGGAATGACCCCAAACATCAGTTTGTAATTTGCATCTTTACAGCCGTCAGAGCTGCGATCGTCCATGCAGGTTCCTGCCCCCAACACCGTGCTGCACTATTGCGATAGGCTCTGATTAATCGTTGTACTATATCCAACTATCACGTGCTATCTCAATCTACATTCGAAGAAATTTCATGAAGAAACGGAGAAACAGCGTGGCACAGGCTGTTGGTCAGCAATACGCAAAACGTGCATCAGAATATATTTCCCAGCTAGGCTCGATGGGAAACATGAATCCCTGCGATATTGATCTGATTACTCGTTGGGGGACAAGTATCGATGGTCTCAATACTTGACGCAGGCTCAGGACCAGGCCACTGGACTCATCTACTCGGCGAACATGGTTGTGATACCACAGGTGTCGATATCACACCGGATTTCGTCAACTCTGCTCATGCTAGATTTCCTGATATACCCTTCACAGTCGGAGACCTCCTATCCGTACCATTCAAGAATGAAAGTGCCGACGGTGTGCTGGCATGGTATTCGCTTATTCATATGGAGTCCAGGCAACGAACAACCGCACTTCAGGAAATTAGGCGAATACTCACACCTCATGGCTCACTTCTGATTGGAGGGTTTCTAGGCGCACATGAGGAGCCGTTCAACCACGCGATTACCCGGGCGTTCTATTGGTCAGCTGAAGGTTTATCCTCCGATCTACAGGCAGAAGGATTTACGATACTTTCCAGACACCTTCGAAAGCACGACGGGCAACGCTCCCATCTCGCCATCGTCGCCCACAAGGAGTAAAGAACATCCGAAAATTCTGTCGTCAACACACGCCGCAATAACGACAAACTTCAAGAAAGATGTAAACAAGACCGTTCCCAATCATACGGAAGATAAATACGGTACCTTATCTTCACCAAGAGTATTTTAGGCACGGCGAGTTTCATCAATATCAAACATTTTCTTCATGTATTCCCAACCATCATCAGTTAGAAGTCTGTTAGGAAACTGAGATTTGTCCACCTTCTTCTCAACTCCATTTAAAAATCGCCGATACCCCCCTTCCCAACACTCCCTTTGGAAAGAATTAACAAGGGCGACCATCTCGTCGGCATTAACACAATTTCTCCACTCACGCCGGTGCCTTTTTTTACTTTTACGCAATTTACGCCCTTTTACCTTCTTCCCATCTTCATTAGGATTATACGAGTGATTAAATATAACTCTCAGCACATCTTCATCGTTTTCAAATCTATAATATATACAAATTAAAATAACAACGACGATTATAAAACAAATTATCACAAGATTGCATATGCTAATATGTTCCGAAAAAATATACATAGCTACATAAGGCGAAATGGCTAAAAGTGCATAGAGTATCCATCCGACAATGCTCCACAGCTTCAACGTGTATATATTTACCCGAATGGCCTGCAATCGCTTTTTCTCATTCCATAGACGTAGCAACATCAGCTCATCTTTAAGTGATGAATACCCCTTTCCCTGAGATAAAATTCCACGCGCGATCTCATCTATTTTTTCAGTTTTTCTTACAAATCCAAAAGGAATCAAAATTCCTAACAGTAATTTCCCCACAGGTGGAATTAATACAGGTATAGTAACCAGAAGCATTTCCTTCCATGACAATCCAGTAGGCGGATTGTCAATTGGCTCGGCCGCTAATACCATCGTGATTGAATTCAACCTAAAACCCCTTTCACAAACCCGCCACATCAATCTCCTTATAAGAAGATCCCACAAACTGAGCCAAGAGTAGCGTTATATATAATGAAAAATTTATCATTGTTTTTATGGTGAAACGGAAACGTCACCCCACTCAAAGACGCATGCTCGATAGCATCAACCCATCACAGGGACCAACCCCCACCCCTCGCGAGATAACATACCCCCACACAGAAGTAGATGGGCTCCTACCCTACCGTCGTCCCCGTGATTGATTCACGGATGAAATCTTTCACCGCGAACGCATCATTAGGAAGATCCGTCACATAGCGCCCACCATTCATAACGTCAGCGAAACGTTCCGGCATGTCAGGCTCCTCCCCTAAAGCCTCCCGCATCGTCTGAGCAAACTTCACCGGCAACGCAGTCTCCAAACACACAATTGGCGTATCCACGACATCTTTCTTCCCCCACGCCACCGTCACACCATCCGCCGTATGGGGATCAATATCCACACCAAACGCGTCATGAACCCGCCTAATCGTTGCCAACCGATCAGCATGCGTCGACGCCCCCGACAGGAAACCAAACACCCCGGCCACCGACGAAAACTCCGGAGAATCAGCCAGAGAAAAACCACCCTCACGAACCCGAACACCAAACAACTCCGCACAACGAGCACCATCACGACCGACAACATCGAAAATAAAACGCTCAAAATTCGACGCCCGAGAAATATCCATCGACGGACTCGACGTCGCCACCGTCTCACGCGCCGACCGCACCCGATACTCCCCCGTGCGGAAAAACTCATCCAACACATCATTCTCATTCGTCGCCACAATCAGACGATCAATCGGAAGGCCCATACTCCGCGCAATATGCCCCGCACACACATCACCAAAATTGCCCGTCGGGACACAAAAACTCACCCGACCACGATTCACAGCCGCCCCACCACCAGCACCACCAGCATCAACCGCCGAAACCCCACCACTACCCACTGCCGACGCATCCGTCACCCGAATCCAACACGCAACGTAATACACCACCTGCGCCATCAAACGCGCCCAGTTAATCGAATTCACCGCACCAATATGAAATTCCTCCTTAAACGCCACATCCGAAGAAATCTCCTTCACCACATCCTGACAGTCATCAAACACACCATCCAGCGCAATATTAAAAATATTCGGATCATCCAGGCTAAACATCTGAGCCTGCTGAAACGGCGTCATCCGCCCCCGCGGAGTCAACATAAACACACGAATCCCCCGACGCCCACGCATCGCATACTCCGCCGACGACCCCGTATCCCCCGACGTCGCACCAACAATATTCAGCGTGCCCGACCGCCGCACCAACTCATACTCAAACAACTCCCCCAACAACTGCATCGCCAAATCCTTAAACGCAGCCGTCGGCCCCCCAGACAAATGCCCAAGAAACAGCCCATCCCCCAACACACTCACCGGCACAACGTCAGGATCTGCAAACGCCGGCACACAATACGCCCGGCGCGTCATCCTCTCAAGATCATCACGGGGAATATCATCAACAAAAAACGACACAATCTCCGCTGCTAACGCAGGATACCCTCCATCATGCAAGATCGTCCTGAATCGAGATAAATCAGACGAGTCCCAGGAAGGATACGACTCCGGCACATACAAGCCCCCATCAGGAGCAAGTCCACGGAGCAAAATATCGGAAAACGCCACAGGCGACTGATGCGGATCACGGGTGGAGATGTACTTCACCCGCCCTAGCCTAGCCGACTGCGGCGTCAAAAACGGGCCAGTTGACGAATGACAAGCCCGGAGACCCTCATCACAACAACCCCCGCAGGCACCACCCGCGAACCGCCTACCCGATTCCCTTAAAACCAGACGGCCGAGGGATGTTACGCAAATTCGAGCTGGCAATATTGATCATCTTGCCAACGCCACCCTCCAACACTGTCCGCACAGCAGCCTTCGTAAAGCCACTGACCTGCTCCAACGAAATCTCCGGGGGAATCGACAATGCATTCGGATCCGTCTGAACGTCCACCAACACCGGCCCCGGATGAGCAAGCGCCTCCTTCAACACAGGGCGAACATCCTTCGGATCCTCCACACGGTACGACTTTATACCAACGGCGCGCGCAATATCCGCGTAATTGAACTGCGCGTGGTCAGTACCAAAATCCGGGATACCCTGAACCATCATCTCAAGCTTGACCATGCCCAGAGTCGAATTATTGAACACCACCATCTTCACAGGCAACTGGTGCAACTGCACCGTCAACAACTCACCCAAAAGCATCGACAGCCCACCATCGCCCGACATCGAAATGACCTGCCGCTTCCGATCCGCAGCCTGCGCACCAATAGCCTGCGGCAACGCATTCGCCATCGTCCCATGCCGATATGACGCCAACAAACGACGGTTCGGCGCAGCCATAATGTACCGCGCCTGCCACACATTGCACATGCCCGTATCCGCCGTGAAAATCGCGTTATCGTCAGCCACATCATCCAAGGTGTACGCCAAGTACTCCGGATGAATCGGCGTATGCTTCGACACATTCTTCGTATACGCAGAGATCACTTGATCCAAATTCCGATGCTGCTTCTTCAACATCGCATCAAGGAAACTACGATCCGTCTTCTCATTCACCAACGGCAACAAAGCAGCCATGGTGGACTTCACGTCACCCACAACCGGGTACTCAACGTGAGTCCGCCGACCAATATGTGCACCATTGATATCAATCTGCGCCGTCGGCGTCGCAGGTAAGAAATCGGTATACGGGAAATCCGTTCCCACCAAGATCAACAGATCTGCATTATCAAACGCCGCTGTACACGCACCATAGCCCAACAAGCCAGACATACCGACATCAAACGGGTTGTCATAGTGCAACACTTCTTTACCGGCATACGAGTGGCCCACTGGCGATTTAATCTTCTCCGCCACGGCGAAAAGCTCGTCCCGCGCCCCCGCACAGCCAATACCACCAAAAATAGTGACCTTATCAGCCCTATTAATGGCATCGGCAAGATCACGAAGCTGCTTCCGGCTGGGATGAACCTCCCCATTATCAACAGAAAATGTACCGTCTAACGACGGTGTCTCAACAGCCTCATGCATAGCAATATCGCCAGGGAAAGAAACCACCGATACCCCGCGGCCAGCCAACGTCGACTGAATAGCAGCGTGAATAACCCGCCCCGCCTGTGCAGCGGAGTTTACCAACTCGCAGTACCCCGAGCACTCCTGAAAAAGCTTCTCCGGGTGGGTCTCCTGAAAGAACCCAGAACCAATCTCCTTCGACGGAATCTGACTAGCAAGAGCCAGCACCTTTCCGCCATTACGATGAGCATCGTAAAGACCCTGGATCATGTGCGTATTCCCCGGCCCACACGAACCCGCACACACCGAGAGCTCCCCCGTAACGACAGAGTGCGCCCCAGCTGCGAAAGCCGCAGACTCCTCGTTATAACAGTGAACCCACTCAATCGAACTGTGCCGAATAGCATCCACTATTGGGTTAAGGCTATCCCCCACCAACCCAAACACCCTGCTCACACCCTGCTTTTCCAGGGTATCTACCAGCTGTTCTGCAACATTACGCGCCATTAATTACCTTTCTCGGGTGCTAAAAATTGTCGGGGCCCGCACATTCCCGGTCTTTCAACAAGGGAAATACCACAAGGCCTGCCTAGGCACCCGTCGTAATACCGTGTTACTCCCCTTTCAACGCAGAGAGCAACGCACGACGCACGTTCACAGGTGGCCCTATGAGATATATCCACTAGTGTGGCTGAATGTTACCTACTGACCTGCACAAATAGTACCGAAGTGAGACCTACCTAACACAGCCACCACTAATGTGACATTCACCGAGACCGGCCACAACAGGCACACGGAGGCAACACCCCCGCCCCTACGCCATACCAGACTTACCGCTCAACCACCGACGCATCCATCTCCGACACCCGCGACCCACGCACCGCCTTAAACGTCCACAACTTATTAACAATGAAATTCACCGGCATCGCCACAACAATGCCAATCAAATTGGCCCAATACAACTGATTACGCAAACCAGAAGAACTATCAAAAATCCGCGGAGACAGCTCCAGCGGAGACGTCGGATTCATCAACAACGTCATCACAACCTGAGAGACCACCCAACTCAACAAACCAACCGCAAAAAACGCCAAGAACTCACGCAACCAATGACCATGCCCATGCGACTTAAACGTCCACCACCGATTAATCTGAAAATTCCACGTATTCGCCACAACAAAAGCAATCGTCGCAAAAATGTGATACCACCGCAGGTTAAAACGAGTACCCAAAATATTCATCACAGTGTCATGAGGAGTCACATCCAACCCCCAGCCAAAGAGCTTATTCGCGACCACCAACACCGCCATGTTCACGATCACCCCAGAACCACCAACCAGACCAAACTTCACAAACTGGATTAGCGTGTTCCCATACCGAGAAATCACGATCGATGATCGGTCACCCACATTAACTCCGTACTGTTTCCCTTGGTGGCATTCACACTCATGCCCTATTCTCTCCGGCCAAGCCCGACCAGACATGGATACTCTAACGAATCCACACCAACTGTCGACAACTCCACGCCGTAACCACGCCCTCCACCACAACCACTCAGCCGCACCATGACTGAAAACACCCCCACCACACATCACCCACGCAAAGGATCATCATCACCCCAAAACACACGGTCAATCACCTTCCTAGCCTGGCGAGTAACCTTCAAATAATGATCCAAAAACTCCTGATAATGCCCCGGATTCCACCCCGCAGCACCAGCAGTATGAGCTAACGCCGGCCCCGGTTCAGGAAGCTGATCCGTCCGCTTCCCCCGCACCAACACCAGGGCATTTCTCGCTCTGGTTGCCGTTTGCCACGCAGTCCGCAACGTATCGCAATCCTCAGCCGGAAGAATCCCGACACTCTCAATCGCCCGCAGTGATTCCATCGTCGACGTATTGTGAAGCTCCACATGATCATGTGCATGCTGAAGCGTCAACAACTGAACAGTCCATTCAATATCAGTCAATGCACCACGCCCCAACTTCGTATGCGTATTACGATTAGCCCCACGCGGAAGCCTCTCCTCATCCACACGAGCCTTCATCCGCCGCACCTCCCTCACCGTCGCATCACTCACACCGCCTTCCGGATACCGAAACCTGTCGATCATATGAAGAAAACGACGGCCCAAATCCTCATCCCCAGCAATCCACGTAGCACGAAGAAGCGCCTGCACCTCCCACGTCTCACCCCACCGCTCGTAATACGCACGGTAGGAATTGAGAGTCCGCACCGTCGGGCCACTGCGCCCCTCCGGCCGAAGATCAAGATCCACATCTAGCTTCGGATCCTGAGACGGCTTCGCCAATCTCCGCCGCACAGCATCCCCAATAGCAATAGCCCACGCCACCGCCTCCGACTCACTGATATCACCCTGAGCTGGCTCACACACAAACAAAACATCAGCATCCGAACCATAACCAAGCTCACCACCACCGAGCCGCCCCATGCCGATCACCGTCATCGTCGCCGGAATAGGTTGCCCAGGATGCCCCTCCGTCCAACCATGAATCTCGGCATACAGAGCAGCTTCCAACACAGCACCCCACACCAACGACAAACTACGACACACAGCATCCAACGGCATCATCCCCAGCACATCAGCACAGGCGATACGAGCCAACTCTTTACGACGTAACGACCGAGCAGCAGCAATTGCCCTATCAGGATCTTTATAACGACCCGCAGTCGCAACAAGCGACCGCGTCACCGTCGAGGCACTAACCCCCGTCACCTTTGGACCATCGGCCCCATCGCCAAGAAGCTTCACAACATTCGGCGCAGACAAAATAAGCCCCGTCGCATACGGCGACGTCCCCAAAATATGCATCAGACGACGGCCCACAATACCTTCATCACGAAGCATGCGAAGAAACCACGTATCCCGATACAGCACATCGGACAAACGGCGATACGCCAACAACCCGGCATCCGGATCAGAAGTACCCCCCAACCACTCCATCAACGTCGGAAGAAGCATCGCTTGAATACGATCCTTACGCGTATTCCCCGACGCCAACGCCCTCAAATGCTCATACGCGCGCTCCGGAAATTGATAGCCCAACACCGCCAACTGCCGACGCGCCGCCTCCGGCGACAAACGCGCAGTATCGTCATCAATACGAACAACCGCATTCAACAAGGGACGGAAAAACAGCTTGTTATGCAAACTATGGATTTGACGCGACGCCCGACCAATAAGCTTCACCAACGACTCAAAACTAGTCAACGACGACGTCGGACCAACCCCACTCGCGCGCGCCAACCACCGAAGCCCCACATGATCATCACGCTCAGGAAGCATGTGAGTACGCTTCATTCGCTGCAACTGAAGCCGATGCTCCAACAACCGCATAAATTCATAACACGCGATCAACTGAGCCCCATCATCACGACCAACATACCCACCCTCCATCAACGCTTGAAGAGCACTAACAGTTGACCGAACCCGCAAATGGGGATCAATACGCCCATGCACCATCTGAAGCATCTGCACAGCAAATTCAACATCCCGCAAGCCCCCCACACCGAGCTTGAGCTCTCGATCTTGCTGTTCCTTAGGAATATTCTCAATCACTCGCCGCCGCATATGCCGCGTATCATCAACAAACGAATCACGCTGCGACGCCTGCCACACATGACGCTGTATCGCCTGAACATACGCCTGCCCCAACCCCATCGATCCCGTCATAGGACGGGCCTTAAGCTGCGCCTGAAACTCCCATGTCTCCGCCCACCGCTCGTAATAACTCAAATAACTCTCTACAGTGCGAACAAGAGCACCACTCTTACCTTCTGGGCGGAGAGCAGCATCAACCTCAAAAAAACACCGCGAACCCACCTTAATGAATTCACTCGCTACCCGCGTTGTCGTCGCCTCGGCATCCCCGCCCACAAAAATAACATCAACATCGGAAATATAATTGAGCTCCCGCGCACCACACTTCCCCATAGCAATGACCGCAAGCTCAAGATCAACATCACACTCCCCCGGATACACCGTCGCAACAGCGACAGAAAGAGCAGCAGTGAGCGCCGCATCAGCAAGGTCAGATAACGCTGCCGACACCTCCACAAAACCTATCGGGTGAGCCATAGCCCGTTTCTCGTTCACCGATGCCACCGCCCTCCCCTTGCTCTCCTCAGCCCACGGATGCATCACAACACTGCTCCCCCACGATGACCCATGCCCACCGGTTCCCCGCACGGAACGCCCCCGACTCGACGAATGGTTATCTGATGAATACGGCCCACCCATGGGCATCGTGCTCGCCAAATCTGCAGCAGCAATACGCATGAGCAGCGTACGATACGCATACTTCAATCGCGAACACGCATCAGTTCCCGTCACCCCGGCGCGATACATCCCAGCTTTCGCCACACGCGGATCAACAGACCCTTCCCGGACAGAACCCTCACCACCATGCGCAACAGGTCGTCCGACGGTGCGAGAATGGGGAACCTGGCTGACGAACGACTCGTGATCATGGCCGGCGGACAGTGATTCCGCCACAGGGTCCGCGTCGACTGATGACAACATCGCTGCCATCATTTCTTCCCTATGCGGAACGGGTTCAGCAAAATAGGTCCACAGGTGAGGATGAGCCACCAAGTGGTCACCTAGAGCTGCTGATCCCCCCACCAGTGCAAGCACCCGTGCACGGACAACCTCATTACTCCGCATGGCATCAAGAAACGCAGTGGCATCCTTTGACCCCGGGCCTAGACTTTCATTCAGCCGATACAGAGTATTTAACGCCAAACCCGGGTCTCCGACACTGGCCAGCAGATACAACAGGCCAACGGATTCCTCATTGTTCCATCCGAGTTTCTCAATATCAGACGCAGCATGTGGACTAGTCAAACCCAATGCAGAGGCAGATGGTACTACGGATCGTGTTCCGCGCGCCGCGCGAAGTCGTGGTTCTGGTGGCCTGTGTGGTGTCGGAAAGAAAGTCATGGAAATTCAGGGTCTCGTGTCCTCGCCAACCTCACTTAATAATCCAGAGTTGTATCCAATTCCCATGGGGTGACCTGGCTTTGGTACTCATGCCATTCCCGCCACTTATTGCGAAGAAAGAACTCGAAGACATGCTCACCAAGAGTCTCCGCAACCAGCTCCGAACGCTCCATTTCACGCAGCGCCGCTTCCAACGACGTCGGGAGATCTCGATACCCCAGCGCACGACGTTCCCGACGAGTCAACGACGAAATATCATCTTCCGCCTGCGGAGGTAAGTCGTAGCCTTCCCGCACACCTTTAAGCCCAGCAGACAAAAGCACAGCAAACGCTAAATACGGGTTGCACGCACAATCTGGGCTTCGAACCTCAACGCGCCGTGATGACGCCTTCGTCGACGTGTATCGGGGCACACGAACCAACGCGGAACGGTTTGACAGCCCCCACGTTGCTGACGTTGGCGCCTCATCACCAAAAACAACACGCTTATAAGAATTGACCCACTGATTGGTAACCGCAGAAATCTCATTCGCATGCTCCAAGATGCCAGCAACAAACGAACGAGCGGTGGCCGACAAGTTGAACTCATCATCAGGATCATGGAACGCATTCGTGTCCCCCTCAAACAGGGACATGTGAGTATGCATCGCCGATCCTGCCCTCCGCGCAAAAGGTTTCGGCATAAACGTGGCCCGGACACCACTTCGCAACGCAACCTGCTTAATGAGGTAGCGGAACGTCATAATGTTGTCCGCCATCGACAAAACATCATCGTAACGCAGATCAATTTCCTGCTGCCCCGGCGCGTTTTCATGGTGAGAAAACTCCACGGAAATCCCCATCGACTCCAATGCAGTGATGGCATCACGCCGGAAACCCGGAGCTTCGTCATGAACGGCTTGGTCGAAATACCCGCCATTATCCGTTGGGATCGGTTCCTTCCCCTCCGTCATGAGGCTCCTCACGAGAAAGAACTCAATTTCTGGATGCACATAGCAGGTGAATCCATCATCGGACGCCCTCCCCAATTGCCGGCGAAGAACTTGGCGAGGATCAGCATACGACGGTTGCCCATCAGGCAAAGTAATGTCGCAAAACATCCGCGCCGAATTCAGCTGACCGTCATGCGGGAATGGCAACATCTGGAATGTCGAAGGATCCGGACGAGCAATAGTGTCCGACTCCGATACACGCGAAAACCCTTCGATGGCCGAACCATCAAATCCGATCCCCTCAGCAAACGCACCTTCAAGTTCAGCCGGGGCAACGGCCACAGACTTCAAATACCCCTGCACATCGGTAAACCACAGGCGTACAAAACGGATATCACGTTCGTCAAGGGTCCGGAGGACGAATTCCTGTTGCCGATTCATAACCTACAGCGTAGACGGTGGTAGTCACGAGAGGTGGTGTTAGCCAAAGATGGCGTGTGAACTCACTATGCGTGGACTATCGTCAGCGACGATAGCTCGTCGGTTAGTGTGAGCACACGATAGAGATAATTCACTCGAATGAAAGGGTACCTCCCATGTCTGTCCACCCCGAACCCCCTCACACCTCGCAGCCATCGCGTCGAAAAACGCGCATCCATCACCTGACCGAATGGAAGAAAAACAACACGCGGTGGCCCATGCTCACCGCCTACGACTACACAACTGCTCGCATTTTTGACGACGCCGACATCCCCGTCCTCCTGATCGGCGATTCAGCAGCAAACGTTGTCTACGGCTATCCGTCGACAACAGCCATCACGATGGACGAACTCATCCCACTCGCTGCTGCTGTTGTCCGTGGCGCACCCCACGCTCTCGTCATAGCCGATCTTCCCTTCGGAGCCTATGAACAGTCGGATGACCACGCTGTCGCTAATGCAGTGCGCATGATTCAAGGCTCCGGCGTTGATATGGTGAAAATTGAGGGAGGCGAGCGAATGGCACCCCGCATTCGCGCCCTGACCCAGGCAGGGATCGCCGTCATGGCGCACATCGGCTTCACACCCCAATCGGTGTCCTCACTCGGTGGTTTCCGAGTACAGGGCCGTGGCGATGGCGCCGAACAACTCACACGCGACGCCCACGCTGTACATGAAGCCGGCGCAGCAGCCGTGCTCTTGGAGATGGTGCCCGCAAACATTGCCACAGACATCACACAAGAACTCCCCATCCCTACCGTCGGAATCGGAGCAGGACCCGGAACCGACGCACAAGTCCTCGTGTGGCAAGACATGGCTGCAGCCCCAGCAGGCCGCCGCACCCCCTCGTTCGTCGAGCACTTCGGCCACGTTGGACAAGAACTATACGACGCTGCCACACGATTCCGACAACACGTCGCTGACAACACATTTCCCGGCACCAAGCATTCTTTTACCGAGTAGCGTCATAATACCGATCTGGCTCCGGCGATGAATGAAGCCGCACCTCCCCGGGGCCATGCGATCCACCTACACTGAACATCATGGATTCTTCTGATCAGGTGGAAGTCGAAGTCAAGTTTGCCGTCGACGCCAGCACGCCAATACCCAACTTTTCATCAGTAGGGGGTGTTGTCAGCGTGGGAACTGAACGATATTTTTCTCTCTCAGCAACGTACTACGACACGCCAGACCTCCAGTTGACCAGGAAGAAAATCACCCTACGGCGTCGCCGAGGAGGACCTGATGAAGGATGGCATCTCAAACTCCCTGGTCAACATGGTCGTCGTGAAGTTCATGCCCCACTCGACGCCGGCGAGTTCTCCAATCCTCACCAGGTATACCCGCCCCACACACTCATCGACGTACTCACCAAGGATATTCCAACCGTTGCATCAACCACCACATTTATTGCCATTGCTCAGGTAGACAATGAACGCCACATCACAGACATCATGGTGAACTATCATGAGGCAACGCCTGCAACGCACCATAACGACGCACACCAAACGACCACCTCAGACGTACACAAAGGAGCCGAATTTTGCGATGACCACGTCACATCACGTGGACTTCTCCCCGGCGGAGTCACCCACCACTGGCGTGAATGGGAAATTGAACTCAGCTCCACCCTTGCACAACGTCAACACGCTAACAATCTCCTCGATCGGCTGTCTCAGCACACCACAGCTGCCGGCGCACGCATATCTACCAGCCCATCCAAGTTAGTGATGGCTATGGGCGACACCATGCCCAGCTAAATCCGCATTCCACCAGGGATAAGACCGGTGACCACACTGCTAGTCGTCGCCCCACTGGCCATCAGCATCATCAGCCTCTTTGTTGCGAGCCTGAGCACGGTCAAGGGCATGCTCAGCGTCCTCTTTAGAGTCATACGGCCCCATTCGGCCCTGCCACCCCAGCTTCTTCCCCTGCGATACTTCCTTAGTTTCCGCATTGAAATACCACTTCTGTTTATCGTCAGCCATGATGGTGAACCTCTCTCCATGTCCTGATGACAGCCGCACTCTCACCTACAACAACCACCATAGAACACCACCAGCCTCAGGCTGTGCGTATTCTCTAGACGCGCATATGAAGTTGGCGAATGAGCCGGCCTATAAGCCGGATTTTGTCTACCACGCGGGTCTCCCCGTACGTGCGAGGTAATCATCTATCTGGGTCTACCATCACTGGCAGCCTCACGCGGCTTACCCGCGGACTCAGGCGAGCAGCCCTCCACCATCCGCGCCGGCGCACCACACAGGCGGTGCGCCATCATGCCTTGCTCCCGGAAGGGTTTACCTAGCCATCACAGTCACCTGCAATGCTGGTGCGCTCTTACCGCACCCTTTCACCCTTACCTCCAGATGACAATCACCAGGAGGCGGTTTACTTTCTGTTGCACTTGCCCTCAGGTTGCCCTGGGTTGCCGTTAACAACATCCGTGCTCTACGGAGTCCGGACTTTCCTCGACGACGGTCTGCACAGCATCACCGACGATCCTGCATGCAGAAACCCTGGTGTGCCGCCGATACCGCCCCCGCGATTACCCGGCCGACTCAATCGCGAGCCCTCATTTTACCCCATCCCACAAGCCCACACTAACGTGATCTACCGGTGCCCAGACACCCATTTTAGTTGGGTTCACCAAGAAGGTGCGCGGTTGAATTAATAGCATGTACACAGACTCGCCCATCGCTATAAAAATCCACAATGCTGATTGCCGACGTGTCAAGATGCAACCGAATGAAGAACTGAGGTTCAGCACATAACGCACGGCGAAGAATTGATTTAATCGGCGTCACATGACTGACGAGCACAATGTTCTTACCCCAGTGCTGCCCAACGACATAGCTCAACGCATCGTGAACACGGTGGTCGACCTCCTGGACACTTTCACCGCCCGGGACCGCCACGGTCCAATCCTGAAACCACTGTTCATGGACCCGTGAAAACTGCTCACGAACATCCTCAAATGTCCGTCCATCCCACTGGCCAAAATCAAGCTCAATGAGATCATCAACTACATCGACAGATAATCCCTCAGGCCCCACGCCCCCAGAACCGCTATCGACAGCTGAAAGTTCCTCGTTGACGTCGTCCAATGTTTGTCGACACCGCAAGGCCGGTGATGTCACAGCCGCTGTGACATTGAGATGTCGCAACCACTGACCTGCACGATGCGCTTGACGGTGCCCCTCGTCCGTCAGGGGAATATCGGCACGACCAGCGTAGCGCCCCTCGGCGGAATACAGAGTTTGCCCGTGGCGAAGCAACACCACACGACACCGCCGAGTCGTGGAGGACTCTGGTAACCAGGCAGCCATTACATAGTTCCTTCCAGTTCAGAAGTACAACGAATGAGGAACGTATTACATTCAGGGCAACGAACCAGTTCATCAGGTGGAGCTTGACGAAACGCCATTATCGTCGCATTATCCAACGCCATGTAGCATCCTTGGCATACTCGGTCGTCCAGCACCGCAACACCGATCCCATGATCGTCACGCTGGATGTCATAAGCCCCCACAAGATCGACGGGAAGGTCATCCTTGAGGCGCTGCGCTGCCCGGTGTTTGTCCTCTATCTGACCACGCACCACCATTTTTGCCTCATCGAGGGCGCGCTGGGCGGCAGCAATGGCATCGCCTGTGTCGATAGCATGTGACGCCCCATCCCGATTCTGTGTTTCCCTAAATTGCTGATCGCGCTGAACCTCAAGACCATCACGTTGCGACTCCAACCGCGCACGAATCCGCTGCGCGGCGGAAATATCATGCGTAAGGTCACGACGCTTATCACGGTCTAATGACACAGTGAGCCGTTGACGGTCGTCGGCTTCACGCCGACGAAGCTTGGCAATATCGCTATTAAGCTTGAACAACTCGGCATCCATCTCCGCCATGACAACTGACGCCGCCACCGTCTCAGAATGAACGACTGCCCGGTGCTGTAGTACCTCATCCAACCGCTGCTTTTCTGGAAGATTGACGGCCTGTGCTTCCAACACCTCAATATCATTGTCCAGGCGGGCTAGATCAAGAAGCTTGTGCTGGTTCCGTAGCGAGCATTTCATCTTGTCCTCCTCCAACGCGCCGGTTGAGATAAATACATGAGCGGCTACGGCAATGGGGTAACGCTCGTATCAAGTAAACCAGGAAAGCTACCTCTATGGGGAGTCATCTCATGCCGCTTCCTGGCGTGAATTGTCCACGGATCAGTACGAACGTCCAGTACTTCGGCACTCACATCGACATCGTCACGCATCATCGTGGCAACGGACCCACACCAGGGGAACTCGCTGGCCCAATGTGCCGTGTTGACCAATGCTGGCCCTCCCCGACGAAGGTGCTCATCAGCAGGGTGGTGTCGAAGATCCGATGTCACATACACATCAGCTCCTACCGCCCGCGCGCGGTCGAGGAAACTATCTCCTGCGCCCGAACATAAGGCAACGGTCTCAATTATGGCATCGGGATTGCCAGCTGCCCGGACACCTTCTACCGTGTCGGGCAACACATCCGCCACGTGTTGGGTGAAATCTGACAACGTCGTGGGCGCAATGAGCCGCCCTACGCGACCTATCCCTCCCATCACACCACTATGAGCTGTCACATACTCATATGCCGGCTCCTCATAGGGGTGTGCGTCAGCAATAGCGGCGACAATAGCCTCGTATTTATCTGATCGGGCGACAAACTCAACCCTTGTCTCCGCCACTTTTTCTACGTGTCCGATGCTTCCTATGGTTGGGTGGGCCCCGTCTTCTGGCAGAAATTGCCCCCGCCCTTCACACTCGAAGCTGCAGTGGGAATAGGCGCCCAACTGCCCTGCTCCAGCAGCGAATACCGCGTCTTTCACTGTGTCAGCATCACCGGTGGGGACCATGACACCCCACTTATGGAAGGTGGTTGTGATGGGGCTCAATGGTGTCGTATCGCTTACGCCAAGGAGGTCGGCCAACACGTCGTTGACACCCCCCTCGGCGGCATCAGCATTCGTGTGAGCCGCAAACAATGCACAGTCATTCTTAATCAGGCGGTGCACGAGCTGGCCTTTCGCATCATCTGCCGCCACGGAATGCGTTCCCCGGAGGAACAGTGGATGATGAACAATCAGCATCCCTGCTCCCTGCTCAATAGCCTTATCGACGACAGTGTCCGTAGCTTCTAACGCGATAGCGACATGAGACACCTGTGCAGAGGGATCCCCACATATGAGCCCCACACGATCCCACTCCTCCGCGAGATACGGAGGATACGCGACGTCCATTGCCTTGCGAATGTCAGCGACTGTAGCCATAGCTCTATTGTGGCACGACACCAAACATGACCGGGCCGGACCAGAGGTGTATCGGAACACGCGCATGATCCGGCAGCAATTACGGCACTGCGCTCACGACAGGAGCATGGCACCATTACGATAGATACGCGCATTCGTCACGGGCTCACCGACACCGTGCGTCATCCCTATTGAAGCCGATATCACCGCGGAAGGATCACCTGTGTCAGGTACCGAAACCTTAAAGATTGTGTTCGTATGCACGGGTAACATTTGTCGCTCGGCAATGGCTGACGTCATGGCGCGTGACGCCCTCGAGCGGGAGGGTCTCCTGAGCCATGTGTGCGTCACATCATGCGGCCTTGGTGGCTGGCATGTTGGACAGGGCGCTGACCACCGAACAATCGATACGCTCCGTGAACACGGGTTAGATGGAACGAACCACGAAGTCACGCAATACGGGCCCGAGTTTACCGACGCGCATTTGTTCGTCGTCATGGATGACGGGCATCGACGAGCTCTCCGAAATAGTGGCATCCCCTCACATAAGGTTCGGTTCCTGCGCTCCTTCGACCCCGCTGGTGGGCAGCATGAGCCGTTGAAGGATCCTTATTATGGAACCAAAGAGGACTTCACCGACGTCTATCACGAGATCGACGCTGCTCTCCCAGGACTAGTGTCGTGGGTACGAGGTGAATTAGAAGATCGATCGGACCGATAGCAATGGCTCAACGGGGTTGGCGAACATTCCTCAAACCGGGCTGGGTGGTGACTGCAACCCTCGTCATCGCATTCGCCTATGTTGCTTTCACTATTCTGGCGCCATGGCAATTGGGGAAAAATTCTCGCACTCAGGCGACGAATCACCGCTTGAAGGAAGCCTTCCACGCCACACCGGTTCCCTTGTCTAACGTTGTCACCACGACCTCGTCGGCACCCCATGGCATCATCGAGGACCCCGACGAGTGGAAACGGGTTCGTCTACAAGGAACATTCCTTACCGACGAGCAACTCATATTAAGAAATCGTCCCGTTAATTCCAGCCCTTCGTACCAAATTCTCACCCCGTTCCGCACTACCGACGGCGCTGTGATCATGGTGAACCGAGGTTATCTCCGGCCCGAATCAGGGACCCGAATCCCATCGGTGTCGCCACCTCCCGCCGACACGGTGACTGTCCAAGGATATGCCCGTTTGGATGAACCCTCCCCCGAACAGCCCAAAACCGTTCATGACGACGGGCACACGGAAATCACCAATCTCTCATCGTCGTGGTACGAGCAGGAGATCCCTGGCGAGAATTTTGTTCAGGGGTACATTCAACTCGAGGATGAACAACCCGGGGCCCTCAATGCCATTCCGCTGCCACAGCTTGATTCTGGCCCCTACCTGTCTTATGGGATCCAGTGGATTACGTTCGGGATCTTGGCGCCGATCGGGCTTGGCTATTTTGCCTGGGCTGAGATTCGGGAACGCAGAAAGTGGCGTGAAGAAAACCATCACGACGGCGGTCTAAGCGACGAGGACATCACACATGGTAATGAGGCTGGCGCCAGTAGGAGACTTGATCGTGAAGAAGACAACCAGCCAGTCAAGAACATTGACGAGCTGCGCGTAGGCAGTGAAGTATCTAGCCGCAACGACGAGCCCCAGCCGGGATCACAGACGAATCCCACGCAACACCATGATCTCTATGAAGACCGATACGGTGGGACGAAACGTAGAAACGCATTTGCACAACTTTTCACCAAAGATGAAGAGCGCTTCTGAGAAAAATTGTGCGCCCTGACGGGTTCGAACCGCCGACCTGCTGGGTGTAAACCAGCTGCTCTTCCAGCTGAGCTAAAGGCGCAAGGTGACCTTCATGTGGTAAGGCCGTAGACAAAGCTAGCACACGGTATACCTAATCGGGAAAACCGCAGAAAAATCCCCTCAACATTCTCGCGAATGCAGACAAGAAATAGCTAGCTTCGACGAGCTCCGCGTTGAACCAAACAGGAGCCTTGCCAATCCCCCAACCGAATGGCAGAGGTTTGAACCAGACCAGCCAGTTGCGCATTTTCGGCGATATCCCCCGGAGGAACAGTTCCTACCTGGCCAGCACCCGGGGTAACGAGCCAAATATGGCCATCCTCCGCCAGCGCACGAGTGGCATCCACGAGGCCATCAACAAGATCGCCATCGTCGTCCCTCCACCACAACAACACAACATCGACTATTTCATCAGTGTCAGGATCATCCAAGAGAGGTTCACCAATGACATCTTCGAGCGATTCACTCACTGCGGAGTCGCAGTCATCGTCCCACCCGAGTTCCAGGATGATATTTCCTTTTGTCACGCCCATGCGATCAGCAAAATCTTTGTCGCGCGTGGCCGCATCGCACACGGTTTGGTGCCTCCTTGAAGATATGGATCGGATTACTAGCGAGGTTACCGTCTTTACGAGAAATAATCTCATTGACTCCCCCAGAAAAGGCCCCAGACTCACACCCCTGCCGCCGACAATGTTGACCACCCCACCCAAATTGACGGATTTCTCCTGGAGAGAAGGTCCCTGCGTAGAATCGACTCCGATTAACGATTGACCCCCCTTCCAAGAGCACAGGAGTAAACGTCGATGACTGATGTATCACCCGACTCATCGCGGGACAGCAATTTCCCCCTCATCCGCGATGGTGTCGCCTCCTACCTCAATGACAGCGATCCCGAAGAGACCAACGAGTGGCTTGACTCACTTGACGGAATGCTAGATAACGCCGATAGTGAACGTGCCCGTTACATCATGTTGCGCATGATTGAGCGAGCCACCGCGAAGCGTGTTCCCCTTCCTTCGCTGACATCGACGGACTATGTGAACACCATTCCGACGACGATGGAGCCAGATTTTCCCGGCGACGAAGAAATCGAGAAACGGTACCGTCGATGGATCCGTTGGAATGCCGCGATCATGGTTCACCGTGCCCAGCGTCCAGAAATTGGAGTGGGCGGACACATCTCAACCTACGCCGGCGCCGCCCCCCTGTATGAAGTGGGATTCAATCATTTCTTCAAGGGTAAAGATCATCCCGGTGGTGGTGACCACATCTTTTTCCAAGGACACGCCTCCCCCGGGATGTATGCTCGCGCGTTTCTTGAAGGGCGTTTAACCGAGGACGACATGGACGGCTTCCGCCAGGAAGTCTCCCGCAATAACGGTGGCCTCCCGTCCTACCCACACCCACACGGAATGCCCGACTTCTGGGAGTTCCCCACGGTGTCGATGGGCCTTGGCCCCATGGAAGCAATCTACCAAGCACGCTTCAACCGTTACCTTCATAACCGTGGTATCAAGGACACCTCTCAACAGCATGTATGGGCATTCCTCGGCGACGGTGAAATGGATGAACCCGAATCACGCGGCCTTCTCCAAGTCGCAGCACTCAACAATCTGGACAATCTCACCTTTGTGGTGAACTGTAACCTACAGCGCCTTGATGGCCCCGTCCGCGGCAACACACAGATCGTCCAGGAATTAGAAGCCTTCTTCCGCGGCGCTGGATGGTCTGTCATCAAAGTTGTCTGGGGACGTGAATGGGACCACCTCTTCGCCGCAGACAAAGAGGGCGCCCTTGTCGACCTCATGAACAACACTCACGACGGCGACTACCAGACATTCAAGGCTAATAACGGCGCATATATCCGTGAGCACTTCTTCGGCCGCGATCCCCGCACCGCGAAGCTCGTCGAAAACATGACAGACGACGACATCTGGCATCTTCGCCGTGGCGGCCACGACTACCGCAAGATTTACGCCGCCTACCAGAGAGCATTGGCAACGAAAGACCGCCCAACCGTCATTCTTGCCCACACCATCAAGGGCTACGGCCTGGGCCACAACTTCGAGGGACGCAATGCAACCCACCAGATGAAGAAGTTGACATTGGATGACCTCAAACTCTTCCGCACGAAACAGGGAATCCCCATTTCAGACGAAGAACTGGAGAAGAATCCGAAACTTCCCCCGTACTACAACCCCGGTCCTGATTCCCCAGAAATCAAGTACATGCTGGAGCGCCGGAAAGAACTCGGCGGGTTCCTACCTGAACGACGAGGAACATTCACTCCTCTCACAGTTCCTGGAGTAGACAAACTCACGCAGATGCGTAAAGACTCCGGCAAGCAAGACATCGCCACAACCATGGCTATTGTGCGCATCATGAAGGCGTTGATGCGCGATAAGGAAATCAAGCGTCGTGTCGTACCAATCATTCCTGACGAGGCTCGCACCTTCGGCTTGGATTCATGGTTCCCCACCAACAAGATCTATAACCCCCACGGGCAGCGGTACACCCCGGTTGACCATGACCTCATGTTGTCCTACACCGAAGCGACCGATGGTCAGATCATGCATGAGGGTATCAACGAAGCCGGATCTGTTGCCGAGTTCCAGGCAGCGGGTACAGCCTATGCCACTCATGGCGAGCCAATGATCCCCTTGTACATCTTCTACTCAATGTTTGGTTTCCAGCGCACCGCAGACTCCATCTGGGCCGCTGCTGACCAAATGACACGCGGATTCCTCATCGGTGCCACCGCCGGACGCACCACCCTCACCGGGGAAGGCCTCCAACACATGGATGGGCATAGCCTCACACTGGCAAGCACCAACCCGGCTGTCGTCTCCTATGACTGTGCTTTCTCCTACGAGCTTGCACACATCATCCCCCGCGGAATCGACCGCATGTACGGCACATGCCCCGGCGACAACGTCATCTACTACCTCACCTGCTACAACGAACCCATCCACCAACCGGCCGAACCCGAAAACCTTGACGTCGAGGGTGTCCACAAAGGTATCTATCGTTATCAGGATGGTAACGACGCCACCATTATGGCATCCGGAATTGGTATGCAAGCGGCCCTAAAAGCGCGGGACATTCTTGCGGATCAGTTCGACATCGATGCTGCAATCTACTCGGTAACATCATGGACGGAATTGGCTCGCGACGGTGCACGCCGCGACCGAGAACAGCTTCGCCACCCGGCGAAGGATGTAGCGCCCGCTTTCCTGGAAAAACAGCTAAGCGATGCCCACGCACCGTTCGTGGCTTCGTCAGACTTCGATACCACCATTGGCGAATCCATCCGCAAATGGGTACCGGGCGACTACACTGTGCTCGGCTGCGATGGCTTCGGTTTTTCAGATACTCGCGCTGCTGCCCGTCGGTACTTCAACACTGACGCAGAATCCATCGTTGTTGCCGTCTTGGCTGGCCTTGCCCGCGAGGGGAAGATCGATATGTCTATCGCGGATCACGCCGCGAAGGACTTCCACATCGACGATCCTACCAAGGCGTAACACCAGGCCGCACCCCACGCTAGATCACAAATCCCCGATATAGCGTGAGGTGCGGGCATCACAGCCTGGTAGCCTTTACCCTGTGGACGTTTTTCATGAGGTCAAAGACATTGTGGCAAAATATGGGCACATTGATCCGGACGACATCACACCTGATTCCACCGTCGACAGCCTTGGCATTGATTCACTGTCCCTCATCGACATTGGAGTGGGCATCGAAGAACACTGCGGGCGGCAGGTGAACCCGAAGGATATTGAATCGTTCACATCGATTCAAGACATGGTGACCTTCATGAGTACAGAATCATAAACTGTATCCTCACCGTCACGGGGCACCAACTCTGGGGCAGAATCCCACGGCTCACCCAGAGCGCTACGGATAGCAGCATCGAGTTCATCACGTGTCGTTGTTTCAGCAAGGATATGCCGGAGTCGGTGCTCCGTGAGAACCACGTTCCCGAGTTCATCGATGTCTGCAACATGAAGTCCGAGGCGTGGCGTATACCTCCACATATTTTTCCCGTATTCAATAACGCAAAAGGGCTCGCCAGTGCGCAGTAATTGACCCGCAAGGTCAGCCCCACCGTTGTTGACGTAGATCATCACCGTTCTCCTCAGAGTGTTACTAAGAAGCGCGGTGAGCTGGCTTCCCCTCCAGCTCCGACGGCTTGTTTCCCCCATACTCCGAGACACATTCCACGAGCCGCAACCTCAAGTTGCGCTTTAACCCCCGTGTGGGTTTATTTTAATAACCGACGTCATAACGCAAGTTTTTATTGTTAACCATTGTTGCTCATGTGGTTATAACCCATGCTCCGAGCCTGAGCATCATTCCATTCACTCCACAATGGTTTCGCCCAATCACCAAAACTACGATCCGTCAACACCACGGCATAATGCTCACCGGGAACCGCCCACAGGAACGTCCCACTCTGCCCAAAATGTCCGACCGTCTCCGGAGGAAGCACTGACCCCATCCAATGCTCACGTCCCTGACCACCGGAACTCGCGGAAAGCCCCTTACACCCCTTCACCTCAGGCCCCAACGCCCACGGACAGGGTTTAAACATCCCATACCCCAACACGATCCCATTGAGCTCGGGATACCACACCTCATAATGCGGATCCGCCACCAATCTCGGATCCATCATCTCTTGCGCAAACACATCCATATCTCGCAGCGTCGATCGCGCCCCGTGCCCAGCTGACCCATACAGTTCCGTATTCGTCATCCCCAGAGGCTGACACACCGCCTCATGCAGATAATCTGAGAACGGTATCTCCGTTTCCTTTTCAACAAAATCCGCAAGAACTTCATAGCCTGACGACGAATATATACGCCGAGTCTCCGGAGCCCTCTCATATTCACGAGTCGCGAACCCTACCCCCGCAGCGTGTGCCAGAAAATGCGCCACCGTTGCTGATCCAACCGGAGTAGATAAGTCGCAGACGCCTTCCTCCACCGCAACCAACACCGCACGCGCGGTCAACAATTTCGTGACACTAGCGAGTTCGAATACGCGGTCAGGGTCCCCCGTCATCTTTCCATCGACGGAGCTTACGGCGTTGTTTACGGGCCAGTCTTTCATGAGGTTCAACCATAGCGCGCGTCAACATCAAACGTCGGAGTTGACCCGCCGTCATCGTCACCGGCGCCCAGTCAGGATTATTCGGCAGACCCCACCCCCTGAAATAGGCAACAATAGACAACATCGACGCACATGAGGCCGATACCACCATACCAACCGTCTGAAGACCAAGACCGTTGAAGAGAACCATCACACCACTTCCCAACAACGCCGACGTCGCATACAGCGTGTTACCCCCAAAAATTGCAGGCACAACCCCGATCGTCACATCACGAATCATTCCACCACCCACCGCCGTGATCATGCCTAGAAGAATCGCGGACGGCCACATCAGACCCGCATCGAGCGCTTTTATCGTCCCCGTCACAGACCACACACCCAAGACGATGCCATCACCAATTTTGAGAATCTTATTCCACTGCTCACGCTCCAAAGACACCGTCATCGCAACTAGCCCACCGGCAAGCGCCACGCCAAGATACATCGGTTCCTTCAGCGCCGCAGGAAGCCCTTTCTGAAGCAGAGTGTCACGAAGAAGACCACCACCCAAACCCGACAGGATGGCAAGAAGGCCAAAACCAATCGCATCAAATTGTCGACGACGAGCAATAGCACCACCCAAGATGCCATTGAGAAACACACCTGTGAGGTCAATAATGCGATAGACAGAAACAATGTCCATGGCTTTCACCAATCCAAACCATGCGAAGAAGAAAAAATCCCTTGTCTACAGAATAGACAAGGGATGATGTGGGGCCAGCGGGGCTCGAACCCGCGACCAGCGGATTATGAGTCCGCGGCTCTAACCGACTGAGCTATAGCCCCGAGAGGATAATAGCAAACGATCAAGCAAGTACCCTTATCGCTTGGCAGTACCACTCCCCCCACCACGCGGCGGGGTTGCGTAGACAGATAAACAACATATCCGCTGGCCGTTAACTCTCAACAACCAGCGGATATGAAAAAGCTCCCCCAACTGGACTCGAACCAGTAACCCTTCGATTAACAGTCGAATGCTCTGCCAATTGAGCTATGGGGGAATCTGCGGACCATCTCCGCAACGAGATAAAACTGTACAGAGAGACACAGCTAGAGGCAAATCACCAGATGAACCACACCAACCTCAACCCACCATGACATTAGCCCCCTCACTCATGAACCAGCAGCCGCCACCGACGCCCCCTCTTTACCCCACGTGTTTCTTCTGATGACGAACTTCGTAACGATCTTTGTCACGAATAAAAACCAACGCAACAAGTGCACCAGCTGCAGCGAGAATCGCGGCCAACACCAACAAATTATGCAAACCGTTGATATAGGACTCCAATGCTTTATCCACAAACATTGGTGCATGTTTGCGAATAATCTCAAATTGTCCACTCGACGCGAGATCGACAATCTTCTGCGGCGCATCCATCGTGATTGTCTTTTTATCCGGCGACAGTACTGCTCCCGGAGGCAACGGGGTATTCGGATGAACACCAGGTGGCAGCGACGCCACCCCCGGCGGCACAGCGGCACCCGGGAGAGGACTAGGTGGGGCTGGGGCCCCCGGCGGCACAGGAACAGCGGGATGAGCAGCTGCTATCGACGCCGTCGGGAAGGAGACCCCCTTCAACCCTAATGACGTCGCGTGGGTGATAATCGCACCATAAATCGCCACACCAAAACTTGTCCCCAAAGGGAACGCAGTATTAGCGATACCCGTCGCCGTACCAGTCTTACGCGGAGCCACAACAGAAACAGCGACATCCATCAAATGCGGAAGCATCAAACCCGTACCGATGCCCACCACCACGTACATCGGGACGATATCCTGCCAACCCGAATGCGCCTGCATTTTCAGACCTAAAAGCAAACCCGCGGCAATAACGATCATGCCCAATGCTTGGATTGCCGATACCCGAATCTTCTTACCTAACGGAATCGCGACCGCAGAGAACACAATGATGGGAATCGCGAGCGCCGTGGTGACATACCCAACTTCCAACGAACTCAAACCGACCGCCCCGGACAACCAGAGGACGATATACGGCATCATTCCGAAGCTGAACAAGCGACCAGCGAAAGCAACAATAGTCACTGCCGAAAACGAGGGGATCGCAAACATACGGATGTCAATCATGGCCTTGTCACCCTTAGCCAGTTGCATCCACACCAACATCACTACCCCGGCGAGGCTGACACCACATGCGATCAAGACTTTGCCATCAGTCCATCCATCATCAGGGCCGGTCAACAAAGCATAGTTCAGAGCAAACAGGAAGACTGACGCAATAATCAGAGTCAACCACGAAATTGGTGGAACAACATCAGTATCCTGAGCGTTGGACAGCTTCTCTACCTCATCGGCTCGACCTTCATACAGCAAACGTTGTTTGCGTTCTTCCCACATGTGGTCGCGCCATTGCTGCCCATTCTTCGGCACGCCAATGAGTGTTCCAACAATAATGAGAACACCAATCGGAATATTGATCGCAAAAATCCACCGCCAATCGACATATTCAACGATGGCGCCACCAACAAGGGGGCCCAATGCCACAGCCGCAGCGCCGGCAGACATAAAGATAGCCACCGCACTCGTTCGCTGCTTCTGATCGCCAGGACCAAAAACATCCGATAGCAGAGGCAAACTTGACCCAAACACCATAGCGCCACCAGCACCCTGGACTACTCGCGCCGCAATCATCCATCCCTCGGTGTCCGCCGATAAACAGCCCACCGAGGCGGCAACAAACACCACTTGCCCCGCGATGAAGATTCCCCGACGCCCAACAAGATCCGACAAACTGCCAACCCCAAGCAAGAGCGCTGCAAAAGCCAATGTGTAGGCATTAACAACCCACTGCGCACCTGAGAGGGACAAGTTGAGACTCTTACCGATAGTGGGCAGCGCAACCAAAACAATTGTCATGTCCAACGTCATCATTAAAGACGCCACCGATGCGGCCACAGTAGACCAGAACTTCGCATGGGGATAGCGACGCCCCACGCGCGTCACCGTCGACTCCGACCCCGCACCTGACTCCGTCGATATCACTGCTGGTTCAGCGTTCGCGTGACCCTCAGGTTCTTCCCGGCGTTCCGGAGAGTCGTGCACTCCCTCACCATTCTGGGCCCCCACCTGGAACTCGTCATTCTGGTGATCTGCATCGCCAGAATGAGCATCGTGAACTAGATCAGAGGTCTCAGGCGTAGCTGATTCGCCGAGCACGTCGACAGGCGGGAAACCTGGGTAGCCTGTTTCAGCGTCTTCTGCCTTGTCAGTAGGTTTCGCCGATGATGGCTCCTGATCTCGCCGACCAGCAGTCAATGGATGTCCCATAAACTCAACCTGATCATCAGGCTGAGCGGCATCCGTTTCACGGCGCCGGTGACGACCGCCCGATGACGTCCGTTCTCTCGAACTCGGATCAAAAGTGAGAAACGGATGTACCGGATACGTCCGATCCTCCGGTGCTGACGATGGCTCCTTAGAGTCCACGAAGTCCTCCCAGCGGGTATAGCCGTTCCAGCCCTACGCGGACCACACCGCTACCCAGGCGCCTGGACCCAAGGCGACTAGATGTCCACCAGGCGACGTCACAACGGAAGCGTGGGTATACCCGTCGATACAACGAGATGTAGAACAGAAACGCATGAAAGTTCGTTACCAACACTAGCGGTTCTTCACCCACCGCGGGGAAACCAGAGGAGACAAGAGAACTCATGGCCAGGGCCGCCCAGCGCGGTTACACTAGCCCTATGACTGATTCCTCCGCGACCGCTATCCCCACCCTGTCCACCGACCGGTACTCTCTTCCTGCACTGGGTTTCGGCACGTATCGACTGTGGGGCACGGAGGGCGCACAGTCCACCGTGTCAGCTCTCACCATGGGCTATAGGCTCATTGACTCCGCTTACAACTACGAGAATGAAGGCACCATCGGAGCAGGGATCCGCGACGCCATTGATAAGGGAATCGTCACACGTGACGACGTCATCGTGACCAGCAAATTGCCGGGGCGTTACCACGACCATGATAAAGCGATCAACGCGATCGAAGAATCCGTCTACCGCACCGGGTTGGACTACATCGACCTCTATCTCATCCACTGGCCCAACCCGAAGCAAGGCAAATACGTCGAGGCATGGAAGGCACTCATGGAAGCCCGCGACCGTGGACTCGTCCGACACATTGGTGTGTGTAACTTCACCCCCGAGCACCTCGAGACTCTTGACCGGGAAACGGGGGAACTTCCCGTCATTAACCAGATTGAGCTTCACCCGTACTTCAACCAGGCGGAAGCACGTGCTTACCACCAAGAACACGGTATTATCACTGAATCGTGGAGCCCAATCGCTCGCGGAACTGTGTTCAACGAGGACACCATCGTTTCCATTGCTCAGAAGCACGAGGCCACCGTCGGCCAAGTAGTCTTGGCGTGGCACCGAGCACTCGGCGCTCTTGCCATCCCAAAATCTGCATCACACCCCCGGCAACAAGAAAATCTTGACTCTTTAAATGTGACGCTGACACACGATGAAGTCGAGGCCATCAATGGCCTCACAAAACCCGACGGTCGCCAGTTTGACCAGGACCCTACCGAGTACGAAGAATTCTAATGTCCCGCTGACAGCACCACACGAAGGAATACACCACATGCGTCTGACAACATTCATCGCCGGCGCTACTGCAGGCTATGTCATGGGATCCAAGGCGGGACGAAAACGCTACCATCAAATCCGGCGAGGCTACGAAACTGCCATCAACTCTCCCGTTGCCAAAACAGCCCTCCGTGCAGGCCGCAAAGCTCTCGCCAACGCCCTCGACCCAGAACCACGGATGCGCGAACTGCGGACCCGAAACATCAGAACCCGACGCAATGACAACGATCCCGCGATCTACGTCCCTGATGACGACTAGGTGAGAATACCGTCTCCTACGTCAAGCGCACACGACATCGACCAGCTCCTCACATGCCTATGCACTCTCCGGCGCGTAAGAAGCTCAGAATCGACAGATGATACGAGGCCCTATTTGTCCATAAGCTAGCTACACAACACGGGGCAGTTACAGGGGACGTTGTGTCGCCTGCTTGACCAGCCCTGTTCGGTACTGCTCTAGAGCCACCAGATCACCAAACAACGTGTTGTATTCCTCATCACTAGGACGCAGCCGCTCCAGCGTCGACTTCAACTCCGCAATCTGACTACCCACCCACACAGCCTGAAGACGCATCAACGTGCTGTGCACAAACCATTCCATCCCCTCACCCTCATAATGAATTGGTTCCACCATAAGTTCCGTCACCATCGACTCCCCCATCGGCTGCGGAAGATTCTCAATCACCGTGGACACCCACAACGTAACCGCTGATTTCGCCCCCACAGCCGCAGCACACCCCCCAGCACGACGAATACCCTCAGATACCTCCCGATACGTCGGATGACGGAAGCATTCAGCAGGAAGAACATCAAACATCTCAGCTGCCGCAGCAGGCTCTTGCAACGCAATCTTCAATGCTTCCCGCTCACCAGCTAATTCACCGTTACGAGGATTCGGCCTGGTAAACCGCGGCTGATTAGACTGTTGCCCCACCCCAGAAACCACCCCTACCCCTCGGGCCTGCTGCTCACGAACACGCCCCCGCTTCACAGCAGACTTCTTAGGCCTGCGAGCAGCACGGTGAACAGCAGCCTCCACATCACTCACATCATCCCAGCCGAGCCAACCCGATAATTTCCTGGCATACGCCTTCCTCAGCGTCACATCCTTGACGCTGGCAACGGCAGGCGCCACAGCTTCCATCGCCTGCAACCGACCCTCCGTCGTGTGAAGATCAAAACTTGCCAACGTCGTACGAACAACAAATTCAAGCATCGGAATTCGAGACATCACCAAATCCCGAACAGCAGCATCTCCATCCGATACACGCAGATCACACGGATCCTTCCCCTCCGGAGCGACAGACACGAAACTCTTTCCCAAAAACTCTTGATTCCCCTCGAAAGCACGCATCGCAGCCTTCTGACCAGCTTCATCACCATCAAACGTATAGATCATCTCTCCACGAAAATGGGAATCATCCAGCATCAAACGACGCACCATCTGCAAATGATCCGCCCCAAACGCGGTCCCACACGCAGCCACAGCCGTCGTCACTCCCGCCGCGTGCATCGCCATCACATCCGTGTACCCCTCCACAATCACAGCCTGATGACGCTCCGCAATATTCTTCTTCGCCAGATCAATCCCAAACAGAACCTTCGACTTCTTATACAACAACGTCTCCGGGGTATTCATGTACTTCCCCAACTTGTCATCGTCAAAAAGCTTGCGAGCCCCAAAACCAATCACATCATTCGCCGTGTTACGAATAGGCCACGTCAAACGCCGATGAAAACGATCAATGGGGCCACGCCGACCCCGTGACGTCACACCAGCAGCCTCCAGCTCCTTAACGTCAAACCCTTTCCGAAGAAGATGCTTCGTTACCGTATCCCACCCACCAGGGGCATACCCACACCCAAACTGATCCGCGTGCTCCTTGGAAAACCCACGATCTAACAAAAATTGTCGTGCTGCCGCGGCATCATCAGTCGCCAACTGAGTCTGATAAAACTCCTGCGTCGCTCTATTAATCGCAATCAAACGCTGCCGAGTCCCCGGCTCCTCCCGCCGCCCCGGGCCTCCACCCTCATAAGTAATCTGGTAACCAATACGCTCCGCACACTGCTCAACAGCCTCAGGAAACGACACCTGCTCCATCTCCATGAGAAAACTGAAAACATCACCACCCTTACCCGTCGAAAAGCAGTGGTAATACCCCTTATTCGGACGAACATGGAAGCTCGGTGTTTTCTCATCTTTAAATGGCGACAACCCCTTCAACGAATCCGATCCAGCAGGCTTCAACTGCACATATTCACCCACCACATCCTCAATCGGTGTGCGTTCACGGATCACATCAATGTCACTCTCCGGGATTCGTCCTCGTGCCATGCCACTATGCTACGTTGTCATGTCAAACCCCAGAAGCAGCGATCAACAACGCCGCCTAGTATCCACCTCTACATTAATGTCAATCCTCGCCATCGTCGCCGCCGGCGCAGCAGGACTATGGGGTTGGGATGCCACTACCAACCACTCCACAGACCACGCGACCACGCCCGACCACGACCGCGGGACACCCTCCCACACCCGAAAAACACGCCCCATCCCAACCTGCGACACCACAACACTGCCCGCACAAGCAAACATCGTCATCCGTGACATCAAATCCGGTGGACCCTTCGACTACCCAGGCAAAGACGGATCCCACTTCGGAAACTACGACCATGTCCTCCCCCGCCACACCAGCAACTATTACCGCGAATACACCGTCGACGAAGACAAAAACGACCACAACCGCGGCCCCGCACGAATCGTCACCGGTGGCGGAACCCCCACCAAGCCCGACGTGTGGTATTTCACGAGTGACCATTACTCCTCGTTTTGCAGCATGACCGAGCATTAACCCATCGGTGCCACCCTAACTCCACCCCGCCGACCACTCACGCGCAGATCGATCCATCCGCTCCAGCCGAGACTCTGTCATCGATGCCAACTGATCAATCACCACACGTAAACGCTCGGCATCCGTCGACGCATCCTCCCACCACCCCTGATAAATCGGATCCAAACTGGTCGGCGCCCCCGCACACACATAATCCTTAACACGACACAGCCGATCACGCTGTCGCTCCTGTTCCTTCTGGTGCAGTGAATGATCCATCACATATAACACCGCCACAGACTTCAACAACGTTATTTCCGCCACAATGTCGGACGGCACCACCAGATCAGCAGAAAACCGCCCCATCGACATATCACCACCCCACGCAGACTCATCCCCACCAGTCACAGCACAACGAGTTGCCGCCACTGTTGCCGAAATATATCTACCGACCAACTGAGAGGTCATTGCCTTTAACGACACCGAAGCCCCCAACGTCCCGTCATAATCAGCAACCTCAGCAATCACCGGTATCTGCCTCAACCGATCAGCAGCGTCCACAAGCGCATCGGGCGTCCCACCAAATACACGAGCCCCTTTATTCGCTAAATCCGCAATCTCCACCAAGTCCCACAACACACCCAGACTGACACGACCAGACAAAATCGCATCCTCAACGTCATGCACCGAATACCCAATGTCGTCACTCACATCCATGATCTGCGCTTCCACACACTTCTTCCCGTCAGGAGCACCACGCCTAATCCACTCCAATAACGGCGCATCCTCGTCATACGCCGAGTACTTTTTCCTCGCGACGCCCTGCGGGCTCGACGCCGTCCACGGATACTTGCACGTCGCATCCAACGACGCACGCGTAAGATTCAGCCCCACACTCACCGGCCGGCCATTGCGGTCCTCACACACCTTGGACTCCAACCGGCTTAAAATACGCAATGTCTGCGCATTCCCCTCAAAACCACCACAATCCTGCGCAAGATCATCCAACGCACGCTCCCCGTTATGCCCATACGGCGGATGTCCAATATCATGGCTCAACCCTGCCAACTCAGCTAAATCGGTATCCACACCCACACCGGCCGCGATACCTCGACTGATCTGCGCAACCTCAAGGCTATGCGTCAAACGGGTCCGTGGAGTATCCCCAGTCCGGGGACTAACTACCTGCGTCTTATCCGCTAACCGCCGTAGTGCCGCTGAATGCAGCACACGTGCACGATCCCTATCAAAATCATCACGCAACTCCGGTACCGACCCCAGCAACTGGGCACCTTTCGGCCCCTCATTGACACGACGCTCACAATCGCACTCTGAATAGGGATACACAGTCCGCAACCTCATACCCACCATTGTTGCACCACACACCACAAACGAGGAGATACGTGCCTTACTTAAAAAGATCCTCCACTGCTTGCTCTGGCATCACCGTGGAACGATGCGTCGTCTGGTAAAAAATCAAACCTCCGGTTTCATGAAGAATCCCCGAAAACTGTGCATCCCGCGACCACACCGACGGCCCATGCCGCGTCGACACCGAATGCGTCTCAAAACCTTGATCCCGAACCATCGTCCGAGCCCGCAACGCATGCCACGGATCCGTCACGACCACAACAGACGACCACGGACGATGTCCATCATGAACATACTGAGCAAAAGCACGCGCCGACGTCAGCGTATCCGACCCACTATTGATAGGAACAATGCCCGAGGACGGGACCCCCAATTTCTCTAAATACATTTGCCCCGCCTCAGCCTCCGTATACCGATCACCCTCCTGTTTACCCCCCACCGTCACAATCATGGAGGCTCTGCCCGCGTGATACATCATCGCAGCTTTATCCAGCCGTGCAGCAAACCATTCACTTGGCCTCCCGTCATACTGCGCGGCCCCCATCACCATGATGACGTCAGAAGGGGTGCCATCATCGTGGCGAGAATACTGCCAAATCCTCAACGCCGTGCCACACACCAACACCAGAGTCATCAACACGGCCCCCACCACCACACGCCAGAGAGTCCGGCCAAACCAACGCCCCACACTGCCTCCATCCATGGTCGTTAAGTACAGCCAGCCAACCTACACCTACTCACACACGTGTAGGCAAAAGCTCCACTTTTTCTCTATCTTTTAGATCATGGCAGTAATCCGGAACCACCACACTACTGAGCTCCACGCGCCAGCCACCTTTCGAAGGCTGAATACCACTGCGCACAGCACACGAGTCGCCGCCGCAGGTGCACTTGCTCTCACCGGCGGGGTACTTCTTGCCAGTACCGCAGTCCCTGTCGCCTCAGCACACACCGCTCACACGACACAGACCACCACCGTTGCCCAGAGTGAACCGACATCCGGATACCGCACCGGCAGGATCGGTACTTCACGCGTCGCCACACGCGAACGCATCAATGACAGCGTCGGCGTGCTCACCGACAGCGAAAAGAACAACCTCACCGACAAGCTGAAAAAACTTCAGGTCGATGATGACATCGCCATGAGGATTTACATTGTCAACAGCTTCGGCACCATGTCTGGCAAACAATGGGCCTTGTCGCGGTTTAGGGAAAACCCGCAGTCCAACGTCCTTATCGTGGCATTCGATCTCACCGCGCGCACGCAAGGAATCTACGGCGGACGCAACGTCGGAAAATCCGTCACAAAAAAAACATACGAGGCCGCCAAGAAACCTCTCTCTGACGACAACCCCAACTGGAATACCGTCATTAGCCACAAGATCGACGCAGCACACGACGCAAACGACAATTCTGGGGCACTCGTCTGGCTTGGTGGAGGAGCAATCGCTGCCGTCGCCGCAGGCGGCGGGGTGTGGTACATGAACCGACGTCGTACCCGAAAACAACAAGAAACAATGGTCAAAGATGCCCAAACCATCAACCCGGAGGACACCGCATCTCTCACTGACCTCCCCTATGCCGTCGTGGACCAACGCGCACACGAAGAACTCACGAGTACCGATGCATTGATCCGTGCAGCCGACGACGAACTCCGGCTAGCTATCGACGAATTCGGTGAGGACCGTGCACGTCCCTTCATTCGTGCCATGGAACACTCCAAGCGAACCCTCGAACGCGCATTCCACCTCCGCAGCCAAGTAGATTCTGGAACAGTGCGCTCGGAAGACGAACGCAAAGCCATGCTCGTCGACATTGTCAGCTCATGTGGACAAGCTGACCGCGAACTGGATAAACAATCCGATGAGTTTTCTCAGCTCCGAGGCCTCCTCATCAACTCGGACGGGCGGCTCGACACCCTCACGCAACGCATTGTGTCCCTCCGAGCACGGCTCCCCCACGCGACAGCCACCCTCAATGAACTCCGCGACAAGTACGCCTCTAGCACCCTCGCCTCTATTACCGATAACGTCGAGATCGCCACTCAACACCTCGATAACGCTGAGCGTGCTATCGACAAGGGACGGGAACTAGCCCGCAAAGCCGCTGGTGAACAAGGTGGCCTCGTGGAATACATCCGTACCGCAGAAATGACCACGGGACAAGCAGACACCCTACTCACTGACATCGAACACGCCGATGAACGCATCGCGGAAGCACGCACAAATATCACCGCACTTATTGACGAGATCACCGAAGAACTCACCGAAGCTGGACAACTCCGCGCCCGTGCCACCGAGCACAACGCCGATGCCGATGTCGCAAAAATGGACGACATCGCCACCGAAGCGTGGGCAGCTGTGGAACAAGCACGTGCTTTCGAGGCATCAGCCACCGAGCCGACCACGAGCACCGAAGGAACACCAGTGACTACCGGTGGCGACCCGTTGGCCATCTACAAACGTCTTTTAGAGGCCGACGGCAAGCTCGATGCGCTCCTTGAACAAGCACGTGATTCGGATCGCGACCGTGACCGAGCGTTACGTGTCTTTGACCGTACCCACGATGATGCGGCAGCCCAGATCAACGCAGCAGACAGTTTAATTTCGACACGCGGTCACGCTGTCGGTTCGCAGGCAAGAACAATGCTCTCTGATTCGCAACGACAATTACGTGATGCGCACTCGCTCCGCATCACCGATACGCGTCGCGCCATCACTGAAGCGCGGAGCGCAGGCGAACTGGCGAGACGGGCCGAACGCGCCGCACGTAACGATATTGATGACTTCACCCGCCGCAATCAAGGTTCCTTCGGGGGAGGCAGTGGAGGCGCCTTCATTGCCGGCATGCTCGTCTCATCCCTCTTCAACAGTGGTAACCACTATGGCGGATATGGACACTACGGGTACGGCGACGGCGACGGAAATAGCTTCGGCGGCGGATTCGGTGGATTTGATGGCGGTGGTTTTAGCGACGACGGTAGCGGGTTCGACGGATCCTTCTGAGGAAGGATCGCCGGCGTCTAGGGCAGGGAGACCACTGCCCTAGGCAACCATGCCTACAGTAAGAAAACCAGCAGCATAAAAGGCAAAAGGACGATCAACAGCACGGTCCACATCCACGTGCTCGTCACCAGTCTTGATTCCAGTTGCATCCGCGCAATCCACGCCAGAAAAACTTGCTGCTGGGTCGTCAAGGCGTCTTCATGACCAGGTTCACATTCGACCACCACATGCCGAACACCGCGGTTTCCCCCGGTAAATTGCCCTATTTTCATCTCATCAGGGGTTTCAACAACGAAGTCGAGTTTGCCGCAGTTGACGATAGTCACCGCCTGAATACCCTCGGCCGGAGAAGAGCCTTCCCTCCCTTCCAGATCAAGGCTGACACGCTTCGCGCGGCCGATCTGCCCCTCGTGTCCTTGACGCTGGGATTCCGGGTCAGCGTGAAAATTCCTGCCGTCAGGCCCCGAAGCGGAGAGCCTCCCCTTCGTATGAGGAACAAATGTCCACTCGGGCCATGACGACGGATCAACACCAGCTGGGTCAGAGCCACCAGTATGAGAATCTACGCTGCCTGATGGTTTCACACGCGCTGACGTTAACTCCCGCGACTGCGAAAACCGTGCGATACGTTCGTCGTCACGGAAAAGGTCGAGGTGGACAACGCCACCGTCTTCTTGACGAGGACCCCACGAGAGCTTCATTTAGCACCCTGCCAACCGTTCCGACAGATAACTTTGCAAGCGGTCAAGACCGACACGCTCCTGCTCCATCGTGTCACGCTCACGGACAGTCACGGCGTGATCGTCAAGGGTGTCAAAGTCCACGGTGACACAGAAGGGTGTACCAATCTCATCCTGGCGGCGATACCGGCGGCCAATCGCGCCGGACACGTCATAGTCAACATTCCAGAAGCCACGAAGATCCTGCGCGACCTTTTCGGCAGTAGGTGTCAACGTATCCTTTTTTGATAGCGGTAGGACTGCCACCTTCACCGGCGCGAGACGACGGTCGAGGCGCAGAACTGTGCGCTTATCCACACCCCCCTTAGCATTCGGGGCTTCATCTTCGTGGTAGGCGTCGATAAGGAAGGCCATCAACGAACGGGTCAGGCCAAAGGACGGTTCAATGACATACGGAACGTAGCGCTCCCCCGTCGGCTGATCGAAGAAGCTGAGATCTTCGCCCGAGCCGTCGATATGGCTCTGTAAATCAAAATCAGTGCGGTTCGCAATGCCCATGAGCTCACCCCACCCTGATCCTGCGAACCCAAACTGGTACTCCACGTCAATTGTGCGGTCAGAATAGTGCGCACGATCATCTTCCGGAACATCAAACTTCCGCAGGTGGTCAGGGTTGATACCGAGGTCAACGAACCAATTCCAACAATCCTCAACCCAACGATCAAAGTGCTCTGGGGCTTCAGCAGGAGGAACAAAATATTCGATCTCCATTTGCTCAAACTCACGCGTCCGAAAAATAAAATTACCGGGCGTGATCTCGTTGCGGAAAGCTTTGCCCATCTGGCCAATACCGAATGGAGGTTTCTTGCGCGACGTCGTCTGCACGTTCTTGAAGTTGACGAAGATGCCCTGTGCGGTCTCCGGGCGGAGGTAGTGCAGGCCCTCATCATTATCGACAGGCCCAAGGAACGTCTTCATCAGGCCGGAAAACATCTGTGGCTCAGTCCACGCGCCCGGTTGACCAGTTTCCGGATCAGGAACATCAGCAAGCCCATTCGCAGGTGGATGCCCGTGTTTAGCTTCGTATGCCTCAATCAGATGATCAGCACGATACCGTTTATGCGTGTGCAGTGACTCTACCAGCGGGTCCGTGAAGGTTTTCACATGGCCGGATGACACCCATGTATCACGAGGAAGGATGATTGATGAATCAAGGCCCACCATGTCCCCACGCGACTGAACAAATGTCCGCCACCACTGTTTCTTGATGTTCTCCTTGAGCTCAACTCCCAGTGGACCATAATCCCACGCAGAACGGGTGCCACCATAAATCTCACCACTCGGATACACCAAGCCCCTGCGTTTACACAGGTTCACCACAGTGTCAATTACCGATGCAGTCACGCATATCTCCTTGTACTTCACACGTCCCGGTACGCCGAATGATGCTGTACTTTTACGTCCGGTACTTTTTGTCGCTCCCAGCCTAGCTCAGACAACTGATAGGTCCATAGGCGGACACAAGAGTTCACATACCTAATAGAATTGGTTTTATGGCTTCACTACTGAGAAAGATTCCCACCACACTCAAAGACCGCCTACCCTTCACAAAGAGTTCCACAACACACGCCAACGGCAACGATCCAGCGAACCACACATCAGGATCGAACACCAGCGCAAACACGACAGACAACCCCTCACGTATCCTTGCCACGGTTGAGCGTTCCGCAAAAATACAAGTGAAACCCATCGCGCGTTATGTAGAACTCGTGAAATCCAAACATCGTGGAGAAAATCCCGCCCAGGTCCAAAAAGTTATTGATAAACATTTCCGACGCTTGGCCACGACAACTGGCATCGGTGCCGGTGCGTCTGCTGCCGTCCCCGGCGTAGGAACCATCGCGTCACTCGGGGTCTCCACGGGCGACGCATTTCTATTTCTCGAACTCACCACCTGGTACACGCTGTCATCGGCCTACCTTCGTGGAATAGACATTTCCCGTCATGATGACCGTACTGCCCTCGTGTTACTCGCAATCAATGGTTCATCGGCCAATGAAGCCATTGCGACAGTGCTCGGAAGCGGAAGTGTGTTCCGTTTGAAGTCCTTAAGCCGTCCCACCGTCGGACAGGTCAATAATCAGCTCGCGAAAATGGCATTGAAAAAGATCCGCAATCGGGCAGCAACGAGCATGGTTGCCAAGGCACTTCCACTCGGTATCGGCGCTCTCATGGGTGGGACCCTCAACAGAAAGATCGCTGGACAAGCCATTAATCATGTCAGCGAAACACTGGGTGAGCCGCCGCTTGTGTGGGCCGACAAGACGCGTGCATTGCAGCCAGGTCATCAGGGAACATCGGACGCCGCCACGGCGTTAGAATCCGCGTGGGAAAAATTAGCACGCCACGACAACAGCGACACTCACAGTGAAAACAAGAAGAACTGACGAAAACACACGAACAACGCCACTTAACGACGATCTGCGCCAACTGCTTCAGATCTGCATGATTCACCCGTATTACACATGGGGAGCACTGGCGGCCACCCTGGCCGTGACTATCGCTGAGATCATGATTCCACTCGCGACGGCACGGGCTGTCGACACCGCGACCAACCAGGCACAGCCAGCACCACTATGGTCCTGGTTAACCTCCGTGACTGCCTGGCCCCCGTTGACCGTCGTAATCATCGTCTTAGTCGTTATCGCACTCTTTCGATACGTGTTCCAATTCTCGCGACGGTATCTAGCAGGACAGATGAGTCAATGGGCTCAACACGAGCTTCGAATTCGAGTTCTCGGGAGCATCGTCCGGCTCAGTGGGAAAGGACAAGATGAGATCCGCACCGGGCACGTCGTGTCACGGTCGATTTCTGACCTCAACATGGTTCAGGGGCTCCTTGCAATGTTCCCCCTTGCTGCAGGCAGCGTCGTCAAATTTGTCATCATTCTCATTGTGATGTTTACGCTGTCATGGCAGATGTCCCTGGCGGCTGTTGTGGTCACTCCAGTCCTCGTTGTCGTTGGTTTACGGAGTAAGCGCTCCATCTTCGCCTCAACGTGGTCTGCCCAACAGCAAGCGGCGAACATAGCGACACATGTTGAACAAACGGTTACCGGAGTTCGTGTCGTCAAGGGGTTTGCCCAGGAAGAACGTGAAATCACCACGCTGGATAGGTTGGGGAGGACTCTCTACTCACTTCAGATGCGGGCAGCGCGCCAGCAAGCACGCTTCCTACCGACCCTTACAGAATTGCCAAACCTTGCGTTGGTCGCCAATGTCGCTATCGGTGGTTGGTTAGCTTTGAATGGCCACATCACCATTGGTATTTTCCTCGCTTTTTCGTCCTATTTGACGACGCTCACAGGAATTTGCCGCACAGTGTCAACCATGGCCGTCTCTATGCAGATGGGGCTCTCGTCTGTGGCCCGCGTGTTCGATGTGGTCAATCTGGAGGCCGATCCCGATCCTGCGTCTCCAGCACGCATCCCGGACGGGCCACTGGGGATCACTTTTGATGATGTCTCCTTTTCTCTTTCCGACACCACCGCAACGACGGCCTCGTCACGTTCCGATGGTCGCATTCTCGATCACTTCTCCCTCGACATCGCACCTGGAGAAACAACGGTGCTGGTCGGCCCTCCGGGCGCGGGAAAGAGTATGCTCGTCCAGTTGGCCACAGGATTCTATCCGGCATCACAAGGATCGATTCGCTTGACGACGGAACTCGCCGGGCATGGGCGTTATCAGGACATCAACACGGGCGGGTCCACACCGACACGCGTGCGCAATGGTGTCGATTCTGTCGATATCACTGATCTACGCACATGCGACCTACGCAACGCAGTGTCTGCCGTCTTTGATGAACCGTTTCTGTATTCGCGGTCGGTACGCGAGAACATTGCGCTGGCCAACCCCACGGCCACCGATGAGGAGATTATTGAGGCCGCAAAGGATGCTAGCGCTCACGATTTCATTATGGGGCTCGACGAGGGCTACGACACCATCGCTGGCGAACGCGGACTGACGTTGTCGGGTGGCCAGAGGCAGCGGATTGCGCTAGCGCGTGCTCTGGTCTCTGGTGCCCGGGTTCTTATTTTGGACGATGCGACCTCAGCGATCGACGCGACAACCGAGGCTGCCATCGTGTCCGCACTAAAAGCCCGCAAGGGGTCCGTGACTTTGTTGGTCGTCGCGCATCGGCATTCCACACTAGCGTTGGCCGATCGTATCGCACTCGTTGAGGCGGGAAGGGTTACAGCCTGTGGGACGTTGGATGACCTTCAAGAATCATGCCCAGAGTTCTCACGTCTCATGGCGCTGCCTCGAAAGAACAGTGACGCCCGTGTTCCGTGTGATGATGATCATGAACCCTCCTTGGCAACGCTGTGGCCGGCCGACCAGAATATGGATGAGCCCGGCGCTGCGATAGCTACCGGTGAGGAGTTGTCCACCTCAGGGTCTGCCTTGGCTGGTGGTAGTTTAGGTGCGGGTCTGGGACATGGGAATGCTGCTGCTGGTATGCCTGCAACGCCTGAGGTTGTGGCGATGGTAGAGAAGCTTCCGCCAGCCACCGAGCAGCCGAATGTCGATGCCCGCTCATATCGAGACGATTCCAGTCCTTTTACCGTGCGTGAGTTATTGGGCACTGTGAGGTGGTTGCTCGTCGCGATGATTGGCACGTTGTTTGTCTCGGTCGCTGCCGATGTTGTTTTTCCCTCGTTGGTTCGTCATGCCATCGATAGTGGGGTCGGCAAGAAGGACACTGGTGCGCTGGTCACGGCAACCCTGGTGGGGGTCGTCATGGTGGTGGGGGCGTGGGCGGCACGCGCCGTCAATATTATTGTGACTTCGCGTGCAGGGGAACGATTGCTCTATGGGCTTCGGTTACGGTCTTTTGCGCACGTTCACCGGCTAGGGCTGGACTATTTCGAAACGACGCGATCCGGGCGGATTATGACGCGAATGACAACTGATATTGATTCGTTGTCGAAGTTTGTGCAGGCGGGTGTGGCGCAAGCGTTCGTCTCTGCTGCAACATTGGTTGGGGTTAGCGTGATGTTGCTCGTCACTGCTCCTCAGCTAGCGTTCGTGGCGTTAATGTCGCTCCCTGTTGTCGTTGTGGCCACTATTGTCTTCCGTCGGGTGTCATCGAGGTTGTATTCGGAGGCGCGTGGCCACATTTCAACGGTGAACGCGGATTTTCAGGAGCTGGTTAACGGTATTCGCACTTCTCAGGTCTATAACCGGCAGGAGTATGAGATCGAGCGTTTTACGGCCAGTGCGCTGGGCTATCGCCGGTTGCGTATGCAGGCTCAGACCGCGGTGTCGGTCTATTTTCCTGGCATCAATGCGCTCGCGGAGTTAGCGTCTGCGGCTGTGGTGGGCGTTGGTGCTCTCATGGTGTTGCATGGCACGGTGACCCCGGGGGTGTTGGTTGCGTTCATGATCTATATGAATCTTCTCTTCGCGCCGGTTCAGCAGTTGTCTCAGGTTTTCGACATGTACCAGCAGGCTGAGGTTGGTCTTCGTCGCATTAGCGGGTTATTGGCGCAGTCAACGTCGGTTCCTGATTGTGGCCATGGAACATCGGTGTCGGGTGGCTCTGTCTCTTTTGAGGATCTCACGTTTGCGTATGCAAATGGAACGGACGTTCTTCATCACATTTCGGCGAGCATCGACGAGGGGTCGACTGTCGCGGTTGTGGGGGCGACGGGAGCAGGGAAATCGACAGTTGTGAAGCTTCTGGCCCGTTTTTATGACCCGACTGGTGGTGCTATTCGAGCTGCGGGGACAGATATTCGTGATCTGACGATGACGACATGGCGTCGGTGTTTGGGTTTCGTGCCACAGGAGTCGCATCTTTTTGCGGGCACGGTCGCGTCGAATATTGCCTATGGGGCTCCACGGGCAACACCGAATGATGTCATCGACGCGGCACGACGCATCGGGGCACTGCATGCCATTGCTGCGATCCCTGGTGGTTTCCTTGCGCCTGTCGGTGAGGATGGTCGGGGTTTATCCTCTGGACAGAGGCAACTCATTGCGCTGGCTCGCGCCGAGCTTGTGGAACCCGAGATCATGCTTCTTGACGAAGCAACCTCGACGCTGGACCCGGCGACAGAAAAGACGATTCTTTCTGTGAGTAAACGTGTGATGTCGCAACGAACGAGTGTTATCGTGGCTCACCGGTTAGCGACGGCGGCACACGCCGATCGTATTCTGGTCATGGATCAGGGTCGTATCGTGGAAACGGGGCATCACAACGAACTGATCGCTCATGGAGGAATCTATGCTGACCTGTGGAAACACTCCATCTCGTGAGACTGTGTCGCCAGTGATCTGTCAACGGGTGCCCCCTCTTGTGAAGGAAGAGCCTCACAAGGGCACCCCATTTTGGACGACAAATGGAATAAGCGGTTACTCTGTAGAGAAGTGAGTCACAATCGACGAAATGAGGCGAGCACCCGCTGTGAACAGCGATAATTCCTTCGGCCAGAACCAATGGCTGGTCGACGACATGTACCAGCAGTTCACGAAGGACCCGGAGTCAGTTGATCAAGAATGGCGCGAGTTCTTTCAGAAAAATGGCGCCACCGCTTCGTCAGCTGGCACCAAACCCTCCGGATCTCACGAAGCAACTACCACTAACACTGCTGCAAAGATGACCAAAAAATCCTCTTCCCCTTCTATGGAAGCAACAACTATTCAGGGCAAGCGTGCCGAGCACAAAGCCGCGGAAAAAGCACCGTCACAGCAAACTGTGGCGGACAAGACCGCAGATCGCACTACCTCGCATCGTGAGGGTGCGAGTGTGGACGCACACGCCATGGGTCATGTCGCGGCGCCGGCTGCGGCCAAACCCGCCCGTCACGATGCACCGAAGGTCGATAAGCACACTCAGGTTCAGCGTGAACTGAGAGCCAAGAAAGAGGCTTCATCGAAGAAGCGAGATCGTGTCGAGATTCCGGCATCCCTCCCTGAGGCTGGATCGCAGACGATCCGTGGACCCCAGAAGGCTATTGCGAAGAACATGGATATCTCGTTGGAAATCCCGACAGCAACGTCGGTTCGTGATATGCCAGCGCGGCTGATGTTTGAAAACCGCGCCATGATTAATGAGCAACTCAAGCGTACGCGCGGGGGGAAGATTTCCTTCACCCATATCATCGGATACGCAGTGGTCAAGGCCGTCATGGTCCATCCGTCGATGAATAACCGCTACGAGGTTGTGGACGGCAAACCAACGGTAGTCACCCCTGAGCATATTAACTTGGGCCTGGCAATCGACATGACCAACAAGGATGGCAGTCGCAACCTCGTTGTAGCGTCCATTCCTGCAGCGGAAACGTTATCGTTTTCTGAGTTCATCGATGCCTATCAAGATATCGTCGTGCGTGCCCGCACTGGCAAGTTGACGATGAAAGATTTCCAGGGCGTCACGATTTCCCTGACAAACCCTGGTGGTATCGGTACACGCCACTCGATCCCTCGCCTGACGAAGGGCCAGGGCACCATCATTGGCGTGGGGTCCATGGATTATCCTGCGGAATTTCAAGGTGCGTCCGAGGATCGATTGGCCGAGCTGGGCGTCGGTAAATTAGTCACGATCACGTCTACCTATGATCACCGCATCATCCAGGGGGCAGAGTCCGGTGAGTTCCTTCGCGAACTTGGCCGTCTCCTCATCAATGATGATTTCTGGGATGATATCTTCACCTCCCTGAAGATCCCCTACGTTCCCTTCCGTTGGGAACAAGATCTGCCAAATATCGGCGTCGATAAAAACACTCGCGTCATGCAGCTGATCGAAGCGTATCGTTCACGTGGTCACCTCATCGCAGATACAGATCCTCTCCAGTGGCACCAGCCCGGCATGCCCATCCCCGATCACCGCGACTTGGATTTCGCCACGCATGGTTTGACTCTCTGGGATCTAGACCGCCGCTTTCATGTAGGGGGCTTCGCCGGTCAAGAAGTTATGACCCTCCGCGAGGTACTCAGTACTTTGCGGTCGGCGTACACCCTTAAGGTGGGTTACGAATATAACCACATCTTGGATCGTGACGAACGCCTCTGGCTGCAAGACCGCATTGAAGCGGGGCAGCCCAAACCGTCGTGCGCTGAGCAGAAATATATTCTGCAGAAGCTGAACGCCGCCGAAGCTTTTGAAAACTTTCTGCAAACTAAGTACGTGGGCCAGAAGCGTTTCTCTCTGGAAGGCGCTGAGTCCCTCATCCCACTGATGGACGCTGCCATTGATACCGCTGCAGCTGAGGGACTCGACGAAGTTGTCATTGGTATGGCTCACCGTGGCCGCTTGAATGTCCTAGCGAACATCGTCGGAAAGCCGTTCTCCCAGATTTTCACCGAGTTTGAGGGCAATATCGATCCTGCGGCTCCTGGTGGCTCAGGCGATGTCAAATATCACTTGGGCGAAACCGGCCACTTTATCTCCATGTTCAACGATGGTGAAGTGGACGTCACCCTGACGGCGAATCCCTCACATCTGGAGGCCGTTAACCCTGTCGCCGAGGGCATCGCCCGCGCCAAACAGGACCTCCTGGACCGGGGCGATGAAGGTTTCACCGTCATGCCAATCTTGGTTCATGGCGATGCTGCCATGTCTGGTCTGGGCATTATGCAAGAAACCGTCAACCTGTCTCAGTTGCGTGGATACACTGTTGGCGGAACTGTTCACATTGCCGTGAATAACCAGATCGGATTCACCACAACGCCCGATTCCGGCCGGTCAAGCCACTACGCGACAGATTTGGCGAAAGCATTCGGTTGCCCAGTCTTCCACGTCAACGGAAACGATCCCGAGGCTGTTGTGTGGGTCGCCAAGCTAGCTGTTGAGTATCGCCGTCAATTCGGCAAAGACGTCTTCATTGACCTCATTTGCTACCGGCGTCGTGGACACAACGAGGCTGATGATCCGTCCATGACACAGCCGGAGATGTACCAGATCATTGACAGTAAGCCTACTGTTCGTGACCTCTACACTCGTAGCTTGGTGGGTCGTGGTGACCTGACTGAAGATGAGATTGAGATTGTGAAGCGGGACTTCCGCGAACAGCTTGAAACCGTGTTTAACGACGTCCGCGAGGCGGAAAAGGGTGGAAAACCCGCAGAACAGTCTGGCATCACATCAGCACAGACCCTCCCCCGTGGTTTGGACACGTCGATTACCGCAGAGGATCTCGCCGCCATTGGCGATGCTTTTACGCAGCCGCCCGAGGGATTCCACCTCCACCCGCGTGTCGCTCCGTTAGCAAAGAAGCGTGGCGACATGTCCCGTGATGGAAAGATCGACTGGGGCTTTGGTGAGCTCTTGGCGTTTGGATCGTTGGCTCGTGAGGGCAAGCTCGTTCGTCTCGCTGGTGAGGATTCTCGCCGTGGTACGTTCACCCAACGTCACGCGATCTACATTGACGCAGAGAATTCTGACGAATACAACCCACTGCAGGAGGTGGCTTCCGCCGGTAACAACGGTGGCCGCTTCCTGGTCTACAACTCCGCGCTCACGGAGTATGCAGGAATGGGATTTGAATACGGGTACACTGTTGGAAATCCGGATGCGGTGGTCGCGTGGGAAGCACAGTTCGGTGATTTCGCTAACGGTGCACAAACCATCATTGATGAGTATGTCTCATCTGGTGAGGCCAAGTGGGGCCAGCAGTCTGGGCTCATCCTTCTTCTCCCCCACGGCTACGAGGGAATGGGCCCCGATCATTCCTCCATGCGTATCGAGCGCTACCTCCAGTTGTGTGCGGAGGGGTCCATGACGGTGGCTCAGCCGTCTACCCCGGCGAACTACTTCCACCTGCTGCGCCGCCATGCGCTGGGTGACCTTCGCCGCCCCTTGATTGTGGCGACACCGAAATCGATGTTGCGCAACAAGATGGCGACATCGTCAGTTGAGGACTTCACCCAGGTGAAGCGTTTCCAATCTGTCATCAACGACCCGAACTTTATCGATGTCGACGGGGCCGTCACTGGTGATACGTCGAAGGTGACGAAGATTCTCCTAGTTTCAGGAAAGCTGTATTGGGATCTGGAGAAGCGCCGTCAGAAAGATGGCCGTGAGGATCTCGCCATTATCCGTCTGGAAATGCTGCACCCTGTGCCATTCCGCCGGTTGAAGAAGGCATTTGACATGTACCCGAATGTCCAGGAGATTCGTTTTTGCCAGGATGAGCCAGCCAACCAGGGCCCGTGGCCATTCCTTGCGTTGCAACTCCCGGAGCTTATCCCGGATATGCCTCCGATGACGCGGGTATCCCGTCGTGCTCAGTCTTCGACAGCGACAGGCGTGTCGAAAGTTCACCAACTTGAGCAGAAACAGCTGATCGACGAGGCGTTTGCGGATTAGAAGCACACGTCCCGTCGAGGGGCAGGGCCAGCGGGGCATGATCGTTTGGCACTGTGAGGGCCGGCCCCGGGAATAGCCATTCTAGTTATTCCCGGGGCCGGTTTGTGCATTATTAATGGTCGGTGGCGAAAGCCAGTCCTTCTGACTGAAGGTAATCTTTAGCGACCCGCGACGCTGGCGCGGACGTCGTCTTTTTATACAACTTTTCCAGATCTCGCGTGGAACCGAGATTGCCGGAAATCCACGTGAGCGAGCGTCGATCCTGGGTACTCATTGTGGGCTTGAGGTAAATCGGAACGATGTTTTGTGGAAGGGTGACATCCTCTACTGGGGTCGTAGAGCTGGCATTCCGTGTTTCTGTCTCTGAAGAGCACTGTGCGTTGGATGCCTCGGTCAGGCTGATATCGGACGGCAGTGAGTGGCCAATTTTCTCCCATACTTTTCCGATCGTGTTGCCTGGGGCCTTGCCATGCCGCACGTTGTCTTGCATGGTTGTACGAATCTTGTCGGCGGCGGAGGCGTCAAGGTACGTCAGTAAATCTCCTGCGCACACGAGAACGAGAGTGTTTCTACTCGCACGCAGTGATTCGATCGCTTCTTGGACGCTACGGTGCGAGGGCTGTGTCACGGCTTGTCTTGGCGTGGGCCGGCCGGCGTTCGTTGTATCAAAGACCCGGTCGTAGAGGGCTGCAGTAATATCGTCGTATTTTCCGACAGCTGTTGAGATGAGTACGGGATCATTGGCGGTATAGGGAAGTGGGCGAATGCCCGACGCCGTGTGTGAGTGTCGTTGTGATGGTGTGGTGGCTGGGCCATCATCGGCATTGACGTGACATGAGGCGAGCACGCATCCGGCGAGAAGAGCGACGACTATCGCTGAGCTACGCTTCATCCTCGTAATTTTTTTCATGTTAGAGCCACCACATCCACCACAACACAATTCCGATAACGATCAACGCTCCCACCGACCATAATGCCGCACCGAATCCCAGTGAATGATCTGCCCGGTGAACCATAACGATGCTGACCACGGCACTCACGGCGTGGGCTGCCACCATTTGCCCGCCATGGGTCGTCCATTCAGTCTGTGGGATCAGCTGTACCGCGATGAGAACGATGGTAGCAAGGACCATTCCTGAGGCTAACCCCGCTGCGATTCCACGCAGCACAGATACTATGGGGTTAACCTGCGTTTTCCGGTACCAGCTCCCCGTTTTTCCTACGTCATGTTGTCCGTGCATCGTCTCGAGTTTAGCTAAAGTATCCGTCACACCAACTGATGGCTAGCCTTGTGCCCGACCATTCTCGGTAGCATGTGCAAGTATGCATCGCCATGATCAGTCTTCAGGGAGGCATCCTTCTTCCGCGGCGGACCATAATCATCCGATTCCATCGGACGTGGCTGCTGATCCCGATACTCGTGCTCTCGTTCGCGCCGTGGAGCATGACGCTGTGATTAATGCCCCTGATTGGATTATTAATACTCCTGATGCCACGCATTCATCGGAGCCAGCGCATCATCCGGTAGCCAGATGTGCTGTTTTTGTCGACGGTCGAAAACTTGATGGCCCGTTCACTATTGCCTCAGCTATTGACCGTGTTCATGAGGAAAATGGCCGAGGGTCGTCGGGGGCGAGTGCAGGTCGTCGCACTGGCCGTTCACATCCGCGAGCATTTGTCTGGGTGTCATTGATCTCCCCGAGTATCGAACACATGGAGCCGATTGCGCGTCTCTTCCATCTGTATTCACTGACGGTTGAAGATATCGTCCACGGTCAACAGCGTCCCAAAATCGAGGTTTTGGATGATTACGTTTTTATCGTGGCACGCACTGTGCATTATGACCCATCTCCTGTCGATAGTACGAATGAGTTCATAGAGACGAATGAACTGCATATCATCAGGGGTCGTGATTTTGTTATCACGATTCGGCACGGGGATGTTCCTATACCCGACGGTGTTCGGCAACGCCTCGAACGATCACCGCAGTTGGCTGCGGTGGGTCCGACGTCGGTGGCATATGCCCACCTGGATTGGATTGTTGATGACTATCTGCATATCGCAGAAAAGCTAGAGGAAAAAGTAGATGCTATGGAGAACCGCGTTTTTCTGCCCGGTTCTCCGGTTCGTATCGAGCCGATCTATATGCTCAAACGCGAAAATCTTGAAATGCGGCATGCTCTCGACCCTATGACGGCAGTGCTCAAGGCCCTTCCGGTAGGGAAGGAAAAGACTGGTAAAAGCATTAGATCGTTGTATGTCGACATCCTTGATCACCATACCGTTGCTGCCGATCGGATCATTAGCTATGACGAGCGCTTGTCTACGCTTCTCGATTCTGCAGTAGCGAAGGTGTCGCTTCAGCAAAATACGGATATGAGGAAGATCTCTGCGTGGGCTGCGATGGCGGCCGTCCCCACACTCATTGCCGGTATTTATGGCATGAACTTCGATAATATGCCGGAAACACATTGGAAGTACGGGTACTTCATCGTGTTGGTTGTTATGTTGTCGGCCTGCGTCGGATTGTGGTTGATCTTCCGACGCAATAAGTGGTTGTGAACGTTGTTTATTTCCTGGTCGTCCAGTGTTTGCGGGACAGGATTTCGCGGCCACGCTGCGCTGAACGCGGTTTACTGAGGACATCGTATCTGCCGGCGACGATGTGGGTGGTGGAGGCGAAATCGCGCCGCCCTTTCATAGCACCATATGGGATGGCGACGGAGATGACACCGAAGAGGGCTCCCATTGCGACACCAAGGGCGAGAGGTCCTAGGAATTCGTTGGTAAACAGGCCGACAAGAATCCCGAAGAACACTCCCATCCATGCTCCAGAGATCGCGCCGCCGGAGAGGACTTTGCCCCATGACAGGCGCGATGTTACCCGTTCCACCTGCATTAAATTGACGCCAACAATTGTTATGTCATCGACGGGAAAATCATCGTCATCGGAAAGGGAATCGACGGCACGCTGAGCAGATTCGTAATCGTCGAAACTACCAATGGGCCATCCTTCCGGGCGTTGGGGAAGTCCTTGGGAGCCTCGTGCTCCTAGGGCGGCTCCGAGGCCTGAAGCGGTGGGTTTAGTCATACTGCCAGACTACTGAACTACGGGTATCGGGCAAACACCCAGTACACTGTCGGACGTGAGTGCCGTGAATCGAGTTTTTGCTGGTCGCCTCGCAGGAATGGTTGTCCTGGGCCCTGATGGCGAATCGATCGGTCGTGTTCGCGATATCGTCGTCACCATCCGACCTCGTGGGATGGCATCTCGAACAATTGGCCTTGTCCTGCAGGTCGCCGCGCAAAACAGGCAGATTTTTGTTCCCATGCTTCGCGTGGCCTCGATTGATCCGCGGGAGATCACTCTCGTGTCTGGTTCTGTTAATCTTCGCCCGTATCAGTCACGCGCAGGTGAGTTGCGTGTAATGTCTGAGCTGGTGGGGTCCAAGATTCACGTTGATGATCCCGAACATGAGGATTTACATGGCCGACCCGTCGACATTGCCGACGTGGAGATCGAAAAGTCCCGTACTCGTGATTGGATTATTAGCCGTATTGCGGTCTCCAAGGAGCGTAACCGTTTTGGGCGCCGCCCGCCGTTGTCGGTCGTCGAGTGGAATCATGTTCATGGTCTCTCGGTCTCCGGGGCAGGGCCAGCCGACGCGACCGCGGAGATTCTCGCGGAGTTCGATGACATGCGTCCGGCGGATATTGCACAGATGTTGCATGATCTCCCCAGTTCGACTCGTCATGATGTCGCATCGGAGCTTGATGATGCGCGTCTAGCCGATATTCTTCAGGAGCTTCCTGAGGATGAACAGATGGGGGTTCTTGAGACTTTCGATATTGAGCGTGCTGCGGATGTTTTGGAGGAAATGGATCCGGATGATGCCGCCGATTTGTTGGGAGAAATGCCTGATAATAAGGCCGATGTTCTCCTTGAGCTCATGGATCCAGAGGAGTCGGAGCCGGTCCGTCGTCTGATGAGTTTCTCTCCGGAGACCGTGGGCGGCTTGATGACCTCTGAACCGATCATTCTGACGCCACAGGCCACAGTGGCAGAAGCACTGGCTCATGCGCGTAATCCCGACTTGTCAACGTCGCTGAGTTCAATGGTGTACGTTGTGCGGCCTCCGAAGGCAACTCCCACAGGTAAGTATCTCGGGACTGTGCATATTCAGAAGCTCCTGCGTGAAGCACCATCGACACTTGTCTCCAGCATCCTTGATCCGGATCTTCCTCCGCTTTTTGCGGACGATACTCATGAAACTGCGGCGCGTTATTTCGCAACATATAACCTGGTGTGTGGCCCAGTCCTTGATGAAGATAACCATCTATTGGGCGCCGTCGCGGTGGACGACTTGTTGGATCATCTTCTGCCTGAGGGGTGGCGTGAGCAGGAAATCCGTCCCGAACCAGGCGGGGTTGACCAAGACAAACAGACTCGTTCTCACAACACACGAAGTCCTAAGGCGGGGTCCGTCATCGCACAGAAAACCGGCGAGCGGCGACGGGATCGCCAGTCCACGACAGAATCATTACCGTCGGCGGATTCTTCTCACCCGGACTAACCCACGAGAGGGGCTTATCACATGGCTGATTCGTTCACCCGAACCGACCTGGACACACCAGTCCGAGCTAAGCGTCGCTCATGGGTGTCAATGGATGGTGACGCTGTTGGGGTTGCTGCAGAAAAAGTTGCGCGTTTTCTGGGCACCGGTAAGTATTTGGGCTGGCAAACGATCATCGTGGCAGTGTGGATTATCCTCAATATCGGTGGGATGTGGTGGAATTGGGATCCTTACCCATTTATTCTTCTTAACCTGGCGTTTTCCACACAGGCTGCGTATGCTGCCCCATTGATCTTGTTGGCTCAAAATCGACAAGATGACCGTGACCGTGTCGCACTGAATGAGGATCGACGCCGTGCGGCCCAGACAAAAGCCGATACCGAGTTTTTGGCTCGTGAACTCGCAGGAGTTCGTATCGCATTGGGTGAAACTGTGACTCGTGATTATCTTCGGCATGAGCTCGAGGACCTGGCGACCATTCTTCACCGTATTGAAGGTCGACTTGATGATGCCGCTGCGGATTCCCCGGTGGATTTGGAATACATGGGTGAGGACAGCCGCCATACCCGTCCCAGTACCGGCCACCACGATTTATCTGAGTCGTCGTAGGATGGTGCCGTTATGTCATCTGAATCTACTTTCACAAAAGCCACCGTTGTCGAAGCATTGTCGCAGGTGAAGGATCCTGATATCGGTAAGCCGTTGACGGATTTGGGGATGGTGAAGTCGGTATCGATCGACGGGTCTGATGTTTCGGCAGAGATTTACCTGACCATCGCCGGTTGCCCCATGAAAAACAAACTGGTCGAGGATTCTCGGACAGCGATCGAAGCCATCGAGGGGGTAGGTCGCGTCACGGTCACCACGGATGTGATGAATGATGAGCAACGCCGTGAGTTACGGAAGAGGGCGCGCGGTGGAGCAGACGAGCCAGAGATCCCTTTCAGCAAGCCTGGTTGCACCACCCGTGTGTATGCAGTGGCATCGGGGAAAGGTGGTGTGGGTAAGTCATCCATGACGGTGAATATTGCGACAGCACTTGCTGTGAAGGGTCTGAACGTTGGGGTTCTCGATGCGGACATTTACGGCCACTCGATCCCTGGAATGTTGGGGTCCGATGACCGCCCGTACCAGGTCGATGACATGATCATGCCGCCGCAAGCGCATGGCATCAAAATGATTTCTATTGGTCATTTCATTGACGGTAACTCTCCCGTCGTGTGGCGTGGCCCGATGTTGCATCGCGCGGTTCAGCAATTCCTGGCCGACGTCTTCTGGGGTGATCTCGATGTCCTGTTGTTAGATCTCCCTCCTGGTACGGGTGATATCGCTATCGCGGTCGCACAGTTGATACCGAATGCCGAGCTTCTCATCGTGACGACACCACAGATGGCTGCCGCTGACGTTGCGGAGCGCGCTGGATCCATCTCACAACAGACCCACCAGCGCGTCGCTGGTGTCATCGAGAATATGAGTTACTTGGTCATGCCTGACGGTTCACGTCAGCAGATCTTTGGTGAGGGTGGTGGTGAGATCGTCGCCCAGCGGCTATCCCGCATCACCGGTTGTCACGTGCCGTTGATGGGCCAGGTTCCCCTTGATCCTGCGTTACGAGAAGGAGGCGACGACGGCAAGCCTCTCGCGATGTCCTCGCCAACGTCTCAGACGGGTGCTGTTCTCAACGCTATCGCTGATCAACTCATGCATCGCCGAGACTCGTTGGCAGGGAAATCGCTGGGTCTTGGTGTCGCTCCATAAGCTGCTACGGTCAGCATGTTCATGGGATGGCGGTGTACCCGACATAACGTGGTTTTTAGAGAACGTCCTCGAATCCGCTCCATGACCTGTGACCATGAGCTTGGGGCTCTCTGGGCGTGTGCCCGTCGCGGTGAGGCTCGGTCGCTGCGTGGTTCAGCTTATTTTTAGGCACAGGCCGGTCTGTTCCGGATGGCGTCAGGTCTTTCTGAGGAGTCGGTGTGGCCGGGGTGGCGTCGTTGGGAGCGGCGAAATAGTCGTGGATTGTCTGCCGCGGTGTCGTCGTCCTCGTGGTTTCTACAGGCTTGTCGATGGTGTCTTGTGTCTCGTCACGATCATGGGTGTCATCATCGAATAGGGTCTTCGCTATGAATCCCTTTGCACCCAGAGTTCGGTATGAATTGAACTGACGGAGGGGCTGGCTAAATTCTTTGATCGGTTCGCTGAATTCACGGAGGTCATCGCCAAATTCGCCATCAAGTTGTTTCCGTGCATCGGCGAGGGCGTTTTTGATGGCCAATCGGATTGCACGGATCTCCTTCATGACCCCTGGCAAGCGGTCGGGCCCGATGACAAGGAAGCCCACCACCGCAATGATGATGACTTCCATCCAACCGATACTTGAGAACACGTCAGTTATTGTACAGAGCGCGGCACATACGGCCACTGGGATCCATCAGTATTTACCCACCAAAGTGGCCGGCTGTTAGTGAGCATTCATCGTTGCCCGGTGTTGCTGCGATCTTTCCACGCACACCGTAGATGATCGGCGTATTCACCCACTGTGTCAATTGCACTCATTGTCCCATTCTCAACTGTTCGCACGACACTGAAAGCTGCGCTTTTTGCCGCAGCCAGTGCTGTCAAATGTCCATCGTGTCCCCGTTCCCCACGAGCGGGAGGACGGTGATGGGCGCCGATACTGCCCACGTCGCAGGGCGACCAGGAGTCTTGAGGAGTTCCGTTCTGTCGTGTCGGTTCAGCTTTTTTTGCTGTCTCAGGGGATGCTTCTGCACAATTCGTCGGGATTGTCGCTAACTTGTGAAGGAGGTCAGGTGGCATCTGAATGGGTTCCTGAGCTGACGCCTGCATTCGCTGAGCTGCATCGCGCTGTGCTTGGACATCGCATCGACATTCGTCACAGTGTACAAGGTGACGGAGGACTCGCCGCTGTGCTCGTGGGGGCATCTCTCCGTCAACAAATGCGGCTACGGCCTCTTCGGAGAGGTGCTCAATCGATGAGAATTCTCGCGACTTCGACGAACGCCCCATTCGAAATCACTCCTTGTGCCCACTTCAACTCGCGCTCATACGGCTCTACATTTGGTCAGGAACCAATCTACGCGCATTCGCGACTCTCGGTGACGCGTGTGTAGGTCTCGGCCCGAGCGGTATGTGTAGTGTCGTGCACTACACTACCCAATGTAGTGCACGACACCCTTCGATGTGCGCAGGCTCTTTTTTAACTGGGCCCGTCCACGGTGAATTCGGCTGCGCACGGTCCCCATCTTCACACCCAGCGTGGTGGCGATGTCGTCGTAGCTCATTCCGACAACATCACACAACACCACCGCGACACGGTAGTCCGTTGGCAATGAGTCGAGAGCTTTGTGCAATTCCGGGTCAATATTGGCGTCAAGGTATGATTGTTCAGGATCATTTCGGGTTCCAGGCACAGCGTCGTAGTTCTCGGGCAATGCTTCCATCCGAATGGTGCGGCGCCGGCGAACCATGTCTAAAAACAGGTTCGTCGTGATGCGGTGAAGCCAACCCTCAAATGTTCCAGGTTTATACCGCTTTAACGACCGGAAGACTCTCATGAATGTCTCTTGTGTGAGATCTTCAGCATCATGGACGTTGCCGCTAAGGCGAAGGGCTAAACGATACACCCCGTCAGCATGTTCGGAAACGAGCGCGCTCCAACTGGGCATGGCGCCAGATCCAGCATCAAATGCTGCAGTCCCGACAAGTTGGTTGGTTCCTTCCGACGCCAGTGTCATGACCTTACTGTCACATACATTCGTGCCCGAAGCGTGAACATCACCTGAAAGCTTCCTGTGAGGGTATACGCTCAACGAGCCCCAGGTAGCAGATCACATTATCCGGTGGTTTCCCTGGTTAACAGTGGCCACGTATTCCAATGACTACACCAATTATGGGCATGCCGTACCCGTTACGGCGTTAAGACCACTAGCATAAGCAGTCGTGATCGATTCTGCCCTAGACCTGATGACTGATTTTATTAATGCCACAACGCTGGAAACTGATGCGATGGACTTCGCTCGCGATGCTGCCGACGAACTCGGTTTGCCAACCCCAGACCAGTTAACGTCCTCATTCCTCACGACATTGAGTGCGACCTGTTGTCAGGATAAGTCAGCAGTGGTGATCTCCCCCGCTGCATGCGTATCAGGTTTAGCCATTCTTGCTGGTATGGGACCGCAGGGACACGTCACTTGTATCGATACAGAAGCCGTTCATCAACGTGTCGCTCGCCAAGCATTCAATACCGCAAATATACCGTCTAACCAGTATCGATTCCTCCCGTCGCGGCCTCTCGAAGTGATGACCAGGCTAGCAGCCCACTCCTACAGCCTTATTTATGCTGAAGTGCCCCCCGTCGACGCCTCAACTCTGGTTGACCAAGCTCTAGATTTACTGGAACCCGGTGGGCTCATCGTCCTCGCGGACATGCTTCTCGACGGCACCATCGCTAACCCGGCACGAAAAGACCGTGACACCGCCTCAGCACGGCAACTTGATGAATCACTGCGCAACCGCGATGATCTCCGCCTGTCCCGGCTCCCACTAGGTGCCGGAATGGTCATTATCTCCAGGTGCTAGCCCTCGCCGACGGTGGTGTGCACGACACGAGGGGATACAGAGACCTGACTAGTGATCACCTTCACTGACCAACTTGCGCATGACAGGAAGCGCATCAGCCAAAATGGTGAGCTCTTCGAGTGAGAGTGCGGTGAAATCATCCGCCACAGCCTCGCCCAAGCGGTCTTGCCATTCGTTGCACAGGTGGCGTCCTTTTTCTGTCACCGTCAGAAGGGACTGCCGGGCGTCAGATGGGTCCTTCTCCTTGTCTACCAACCCTTGTTTGACCAGGCGATTGACAAGAGTAGACACAGTCGCCATCGTCGACCGTTCACGCCGAGCAACATCGGAAATGCGAACCGGACCGCTACTTTGAATGAAACGAACGACGCGCCAGGTGGCAGATGACGGTGCCATGCCAGCACGGTAGAGCGCAGTGCGGATCACACGGGAGCACATCATGGCGACTTCAGCGGCAAACGCTGGGGTTCCCAAGGAACCTGAAGGGGCTACAGCACTGGTGTGGGAGTTCGACCGCCCATCATTGTCGACGGCACATGTGGTTGGAGGATTGTGGTGGTCTGGATTCATCGTTAGGGTTGCACTCTCCACGGTTGTGTTCATAACGCTATTGCTTAACGCGGTACTGATCACACCGTTACTCAGGGACTTCCCGTCATCCACGCCACGGGAATCCATCAGCGAAAAACCAGCATCAGTAGCATCAGCTGATTGATTGTCGGTGATCTGAGGAGCGTGAGTGCTGCGTTGTGGCGCGGTAACGGTGGCAGAGTTCATACCAGTATTTTCCTCCATGCTTCGAGATGGTCAGTGGGTTCAGTGAGACTCCCAGCCAGTCACGGTGACGCGATTATGCATACGCCCGTGACAACCACTCGAATCAGCGAAGGTGCGACAGTACATGTTCCTTAGTTAGAGGAACATCACTTATTATTTCGCTTTCAAAGCTATTTTGTAAACACCTAGCTACCAATTTTTGTGGCCAAGATTGGACTCCCCCCGACACAATCTCACAAAGCGCTGGCGCGAGCCCTGTTGTAAAGCCAAGAACTCCACGAGTACGTGTCAGTCGCCGGCACTACTTTTGGAGTTTCCCCCTGAATAAAACAAACCATAGCACACTATTCACCACTAAGGGGAGCTATCTATGATTCTTTTTTAACCTTGTCACCGAAGCCCGCGCCGTCACTGACATCACCTCAGGTAACAACTCGATTCTCTTCTTTAAATCTTCTGGCCGAATATGCCGCGCAGACGGGCTCATCCCCACTTGTTCCTCGACAGAAACACGATCCAGTTGCATCACAAACTCAACTTCTTCAGGGGCCCCCACAGGCGTCAGATGACCCGACGCCTGCTCAATCATCCGATGAACCTTGTTCTTCTCAACGTCGATAATCCCCAACGGCTCCCGTAGCTCAGCCAAGTGGCCAGACGATGCTGTCAGGACAACAACCTGCCCCTCATCAGTGAGCACTCTCGCAAACTCTTCCGCATTCCGCGGCGCAAAAACAACAGTAATCGCGTCGATAGACTTATCTTTGATAGGCAACCGCGACCACGCATCAGCGATGATAGAACCAACACGAGGATGACACCCGGCGATACGCTTCGCAGCAGGAACAGAGACATCAATACCAATACCCCGTGAACCCGGAACACCATCAAGAGTATGAGCCAAGTAGTAGCCGGTTCCTGCCCCCACTTCCACCACTACCGGATGCTCATCGTCACCGACCCCAGCGTCATCGAGGACATCCTGAACATTTCCCGTCACGGCCTCCACAAACGGGGCAAAATGGCCACTAGCAAGAAACCTCTCTCGGGCCTGAATCATCGACGCATCATCACCGGTATACCGCAAACCCCGTCCACCAACCAACGACACATACCCTTGACGGGCAACATCATAACTATGGCCCGTATCCGACACGAGCGTGGAATAACCACCACCATCGTGGAGCGACGAACCATCGACGGGATCTGCTAACACATCAAGAACGTCGGAGAGCACAATCTACCTCATCTTCAATCGATAACATGTGGACTCTACTCTAGCCAGCGCTCATCTCAGCGGGGCGATTATCAGGGGAATTACCCAAAAATGGACATACGCCCAGAAAACTACTCCACAGCGTCAGCCAGCACTGCGGCAAGCTCACGAGCTTCCTCATGACCGAGTTCAACCACCAAACGGCCACCACCATCAGTCGGGATACGCATCACAATTTTGCGCCCCTCATCAACTGCTTCCATTGGGCCATCACCGGTCCGGGGCTTCATTGCTGCCATGGACGAAATCCCTTCACTATATACGCTTGACACCTCCAGATTAGCCCTGTTTCCCCCACAACGTTGAGATACCTACCAATCCACCCCATCCGTGCCAACTCAACCTCCATCACCAGCTGAGGTGTTTCCCCCACACCTATCAACATCCCCCACCCCACCGATCCCCGAGGCCAACCGCTCTTCTGCCCTATCCGCACGACGCCTCTGACGGTCTCGATCCTCCTGCACCACCATCATGTATTCCCTCGCCCTCTCCAACGCCATATCGACCTCACGCGGCGAATACCCACGAAACGACAGAGAAAACCGCATCGTCAACAACTGGTCAGGGCCCATGTCAGCGCCCGGCTGCAGATCCTCCCGCCGATCCACACAGTCCGCGGGCCCCAACCCCTCGCCCCTCCCAAACAACAAAGCAAACACCCACCACAATCCAGTAGAAACAACAACGAGGACAACGATGGTCACAATCCAATACACCACGAGCACAGTCTACTTCCCACCAGCAGGTACCGCCCCGATCCTCACCGTCGCCGCATCACTCATTCCTAAGATAGGCCAGGATGCGCTCAGAGACCTCGGAAATCATATCCACCGGACACTGTTCATCCTTCTTATGCGCAAAAGACGGATCCCCCGGCCCAAAATTCACCGCCGGAATCCCCATCGCAGCAAACCGAGCAACATCCGTCCAGCCATACTTCGGCCGAACATGCCCACCCATAACATCCACAAGCTCAGCGGCCGCAGCCTGATGCAAACCCGGCAACGCCGCCGGTGATTCATCGTCAATCTCAATGCGGAAACCTGGGACAGGATGATCAGGAGTCCCGACACCCAAAATCGCGAAAGTCTCCTCGACAGCCTCCGTCGTGGACTTCCCCGGCGCGAAACGATAATTGACAAACATCCAGGCCTCATCAGGAATGGTGTTGGTAGCAACGCCAGATTCGCACATCACGATGTTGAAGCCTTCGCGGTATTCCAAGCCGTCAACCTCGACGACCTTATCTCCATCGTAATCCGCAACGCGGGTCATCACCGGTGCTAACTTATGCATCGCATTATCTCCCAACCACGACCGCGCCGAATGGGCACGTTCCCCCACCGCCGTCACCTTCACTCGCACACTGCCTTGACAACCGGCCTCAATCACAGCACCTGATGGCTCACCAAGGATGGCAACATCACCCTGCAGCCATTCCGGAGAATGCTCGGCGAGTTTACGCAAACCGTTCTCCGAGGCAGCAATCTCTTCGGCCTCATACATGATTAACGTCATATCGCGAGCCAAATCCGGCGATGCCGCAAGACACGCAAATGCATGAAGGAAAACCGCATCACCAGACTTCATATCCACTGTTCCACACCCAAAGAGCGTATCCCTCCCCTCAAGATCCGTACCCCGGGTGCACGGGAGGTTATCAGCAATCGGCACAGTATCCACGTGCCCCGCCAACACCACACGGGATGGCAATCCACGGTCAGTTTTCGCCATCACCGTATTGTGGAATCGCTCCACTGTGATGGGGCACGCACCAGAAGATAACGTCGCCACATTCCGCAACGCAGCCTCGATCACATCGGCAATATTCTTTTCATTTTTCGAGACACTCTCAATATCGACGAGCGCTCTGGTCACATCAATAGGGTGTTGGGTCAGGTCAATCACGCCACCAGACTAACCACAGCCGCACACCCCTGCATAGAGATCGTGCACACGTGCCCCCGACAGTCCAGATGGACCGCACCCGGTATTCTGGACAAATCGACACGACACCTGATCGAATCGATTGACACAAGCATGAGCACGGCGCTCATTGCTCCCTCCGTACCAAAAGGGCACTTCATGACGAACAATGCTTCACAAGGTGACGAATCATCCGATTCCACCTCGCAACTGGGACAGGGGTTGAAAGTTCGGCACCTCACAATGATGGGTCTCGGTTCTTCCATCGGCGCAGGACTGTTCTTAGGCACCGGCGTTGGCATTAAAGCTGCTGGCCCCGCAGTGCTGATCTCCTACATTATCGCCGGACTCCTCGTTGTCCTAGTTATGCGTATGCTCGGCGAACTCGGCGCAGCACGCCCCAACTCCGGCACTTTTTCAGCGTATTCCCGCCAAGCTTTTGGACAGTGGGCTGGTTTTTCGACTGGGTGGCTCTATTGGTTCATGCTCGTCATGGTCATGGGTGCGGAAATCACTGCCGCCGGCGAGTTCATCGGCCGTTGGTTCGGTATCGACGGGTGGATCCCCGCCCTCGTTTGTGTCATCATCTTTACCTTTGTCAATATGGCCGACGTCCGCGGTTTCGGTGAATTCGAATACTGGTTCTCCTTCATCAAAGTCGCTGTTATCATCTTCTTCCTCATCGTTGGTGTTCTCCTCATTTTCGGACTTCTCCCAGGACACTCGATGGTTGGGCTCGACCATGTCCGCCAATCAGGATTCGCCCCCAACGGAATCGGTGGTGTCGCAGCTGGACTACTCGCGGTCGCATTTGCGTTCGGTGGAATAGAAATCGTCACCATCGCAGCAGCAGAATCAGACAACCCCAGCCACGCGATCGCCACTGCTGTGCGCTCCGTCATTCTCCGCATTTCGGTGTTCTACCTGGGCGCCGTACTCGTCATTATTTTTCTCCTCCCCTACAAAACATTAGGCAACGCCAAAGCGGCAGCAGATTCTCCCTTCACCCGCGTCCTGGACCAAGCACACGTTCCCGGCGTCGTCGGTTTCATGGAAGTCGTCATCACATTAGCGCTGCTCTCAGCATTCAATGCACAGATCTACGCTACCTCCCGTGTGATCTACTCCATGTCTACAGAAGGCGACGGTCTACGATTCTTCACCGCCACCAACAAAGAAGGCGTACCAACGCGTGCTGTCTGCCTGTCCATGGCGCTGGCTTACCTATCCGTTGCGTTTCAAATATGGGGCCCAGCCAACCTCATCGAGCTGTTCTTCAATGTCGTCGGCGGCTCACTCTTGGTGCTGTGGCTTATGGTCACAGCCTCTGAAATCAAATTGCGCCCGCAACTAGAAGCAGAAGGGAGTCTCCATGTCACAATGTGGGGATTCCCCTACATGAGTTACATCACCCTCGCAGGACTCCTCGGGCTTACCCTCCTCATGCTTGTCGACGACTCATCTCGCCCACAAGTCATCACAGTGGGAGTGTTCTTCGTCTCCTTGATCGCATTATCCTTCATCCTCAAGCGTCAGCGTTCATCAGTGACGACCACCACCTAGCCACCAGCACGGGGGCACAACCTGTCGAGGACACCGCACCCGAAGCAATCGGGACTACCAGCGCCCAGCAGCCGACAATGTCAGCTTTAGTATTGTGGCGTCCATGACTTCATTACTGACCACCGGCGCCATTGCTACGGGACTCGCCACCATCACCCACGACGGAACCGTGTTAGACGCATGGTTCCCATCCCCCACCCTCACCGACGAGGTTCACGACTCCACCACCACGACACTCGGCAATGATGCCCCCACCGACCTCGCCGCAGCGGAAGGCCACGACGACGACCGTGCCGTGCACCGCGTCGCCATCCGAACCCAGATTAAAGACCTCTCCACACCCCCGACAGACGCATATGACGCCTACCTACGCCTCCACCTCCTTTCCCACCGCCTCGCACGCCCCCACACTGTCAACCTCAACGGCATCTTCGGCATCCTCACCAACGTTGTGTGGACCAACCACGGCCCCTGCTCCACCGACAACTTCGAGGCAACACGCGGCCGACTCTCAGCCCGAGGCCCCGTCACGGTGTTCTCCATCGACAAATTTCCCCGCATGGTGGACTACGTCGTGCCCACCGGCGTCCGTATCGGCGACGCCGACCGCGTCCGCCTCGGCGCATACCTAGCCCCCGGCACCACCGTCATGCACGAGGGATTCGTCAACTTCAATGCCGGCACACTGGGCAACTCCATGGTAGAAGGTCGCATTTCCGGAGGTGTCGTCGTCGATGACGGCTCTGACATCGGCGGCGGAGCATCAATCATGGGCACTCTGTCAGGTGGTGGAAAAGAAGTCATCTCCATTGGCCAACGCTGCCTCCTCGGCGCCAACTCGGGCGTCGGAATTTCGCTGGGCAACGATTGCGTCGTTGAAGCCGGTTTATACATCACCTACGGCACCAAGGTCATCACCCGCGGTACCGTCGCCGACGCCCTCGGCGTAGATGACAACACACCAGTGAAAGCTGTTCAGCTGTCCGGCGCAGACAATATCTTATTCCGCCGCAACTCCCTGTCCGGCGCGGTGGAGGCCGTCGTATGGCAGTCATCCACAGTCACACTGAACGAGGATCTTCACGCGAACTAACCACGCCCCCCACGGGCGTCCACCTGCGTACACCCCGTTCACCACGCACTGTTCGACGTGTACACCTACTCTTCTGACCCCAGGATACGACAACACATGGCGCCAAGAGACTCAGAGCACCGGAAACCACCACGACCCACTGAGCTAGATCGGACACAAACCGCCAGCCTGCTCATCGTCCTCGTCGGATGCGTAGCGGCAACGTTTATCCCACACCTCGCCGTCAAAATTATCGCCCTCATTGTGCTGGTCAGCCTTATTGCAGGGCTGACCCACCGGGTGTGGAGGGACCGCACAGGGCGCTGAGAGGAAAGATCGATAGCGCTACCTGGTGTGGACACACCACTTAACGTGTCATTCGCTCGGCGGCCGCAACAATCTGTTCGTCCGTCCCCGTCAACCCAACGCGGACATGATTGCCCCCCTTCGGGCCATAGAACTCACCAGGAGCGACCAAGATGCCACGCTCCGCAAACCAATCCACGGTTGCCCGACAGGGTTCACCACGCGTTATCCATAAATACAAACCAGCTTCTGAACCGTCAATAGTGAAGCCAGCACTGTGAAGAGCAGAAGCAAGGACCTCACGGCGATACCGGTAGATTTCGCGCTGCAACTGCTCAAACCCATCATCATTCAACGCCGCCACCGTCGCCGCTTGGACGGGAAGAGGAACCATAAAACCAGCATGCTTCCGTACCGCCAACAATTCCCCAATCAGGGATTGATCTCCCGCTAACCACCCAGAGCGATACGACGCCATATTGGAGGTTTTCGACAACGAATGAACCACAATCACATTGGTCGTATCCCCATCGCACACATCCGGATGGAGAAGCGACACCGGTGCTGTCGGGGTTCCACTGGAGTTGGCATTAACATTCGTGTCCCACCCTAGCCCGAGGTAACACTCATCAGACACGACGATAACATCACGATCACGCGCCCACTCCACAACAGTCCGCAAGTCGTCGACCCCAAGGACCGCACCCGTCGGGTTCGCCGGCGAATTGATATACATCAATGTCGGCGTATGCGGCTCTGCCTGAGCAATCGAATCAGCACGAACAACCGACGCTCCCGCCAACACAGCACCCACCTCATACGTCGGGTACGCGAGCTCCGGGATGACGACCGTGTGCCCAGTCCCCACACCCAACAACGATGGCAGCCAGGCGATCGCTTCTTTCGTCCCTATCACCGGCAATACTTGGCGGTCGGGGTCGAGAGGAATAATTCCGTAACGACGAGACATTGCGCCGACAATGGATTCTCTCAACTCCTGTGTCCCCACGGTCTGTGGGTAACCCGGCGACCCCGAATTCTGTGCCAACCCTAACTGCGCCGCCGGAGACACAGGATCCACCGGTGTTCCCACAGACAAGTTAATGAACCCGTCCGGATGAGATTCAGCTTTCGCTCGAACGTCCGCGAGAGAATCCCACGGAAAATCCGGAAGCACAGACGATCGGAGAACACGCGGCGGATGCACCATACAAAGCCTCACAGCAAAACGAATGCGGGTGGACAAGAAAAACAGCAAGCTGGACCCGCCAGCACTAACCCAACAATAGCGTGAATGAGGCGGAGACCCTACCCTAGGCTTGCGGAGGAAGCCCTGCGATCATGGGAGCATCAAAATCCTGTGCCCCTAAACGCGCTGCCCCACCCGGCGATCCAAGATCATCAAAAAAAGCCGCATTGGCATCGTTGTAGTCGATCCACTCATCGGGAACGTCATCTTCATAAAAAATCGCTTCGACGGGGCACACAGGTTCACAAGCGCCACAGTCAACACATTCATCCGGATGAATATACAAACTGCGCACCCCCTCGTAGATACAATCCACAGGGCATTCCTCAACGCATGCTTTATCCTTCACATCAACACATGGTTGAGCGATGGTGTAAGCCATAGTCTCCTCTTCTTTCGCCGTTTTTCCCATTGCCCCGACCCGGTGACGTGGTCATCGTCAACGCGACCGTGGATTTTTCTCATCTCATCATCCGCACTGGCCTCACAGTGTCCAATGAGCTCGCGCAGCTCCATGATGCCACGCCCATCACAAAAAATGAACCTATCTGTCTACTTCATCTCTCCAACGACCTCATTCACACTGGTAAACAACCTATTTAGCCTTCTTGGTGGAGTCCTGGTCACTCGCCACACTTCCGCGAATAGCCGCATTGGCATCATCCATGGATGACACCACAGACCCCATCAACGGCCACCCCGCACCTGCTACACCCGCAATCAGGAACAACACCCCAGGGAGATTGGGGACAATCCAGGTTGTTCCGTGCGTTCCCGGCAATGATGGCCATACGACAGCCACAAAGTAGAGCACAGTCCACACCACTGCCGGCATGGACGCCCATATCATTGTCTTTGTCCACAACAACGCGGTGGTAACCAAAACATAGTTGAAACCGGCGGCAATGAAAATCGTGATAGGAAAAATGTAGGTGTGCCCTGCGATCGTAATGCGGCTTCCCAGATACACCATTTCCAACAAAAAAGATAGGGCTGCGCCAACGGTCAACCAGACTAGTCCGGCAATACGCTCCCCATTACTAATGTCTTCGCGCGGCTGAGAATGATGAGGATCACCCCAATGCTTTTCCATGACTCTCCTCCGTGTTCCAACGCCTAGACCGGAGCCCAGCGACGTGACCAGGCTTCTCAGATAACCGGTCACGACCAAAGTGATGTCGACCGCGGGCCCGAATGACCGTCGAGTCATAGGATTCGCGGGCCGCCGATACCGTGCAGCATGAACCATGTCCACCGTACGCCACCACGTAGTGTTCCTCCCGGAGAAGCGGTTGAGCAATACGATTAGACAACGCAAATACCTTCGGGGCCATCGTGGGATCACTAGTTGCCCAGGCAGATTGTGGATTCGTCCAACTCTGCCGACCATCGGCAATCCACAGCTGCGTAGCATGAGCTGCCATGGCGTCAACCTGCGCCTTAATATCCGCATCAGTTAACCGGACAACGAGATTCACGACATCATCAGGAACAAAAGCCAAATCCGGTTCCATCTCCCCACTGCTGGTCCCACACGTGGGATCAGCAGTAGTCTCATGAAGAAAAGTCCACTCCATCCGTTGCGGCGCCACCCATCCATCAGGAATATGAGAGAGTGCGTCAATCCCCTGCTTTAGAGCGGTTTCCCCACGAACCGACCACAGCACAACAGGCATATGGTAACCATGTTCCCCGATCAGCCGACCTTCCTGCTGTCGACGTGCTAACACAGCAGCGAATAAGTCAGACCCACCATTCAACACACCGGAGAATGGCATCGGCGACAGGTGTTCAATTGCGGCGTGAGTAACCTCATGCGCGCGGATATGGTCCGGATGACCGTATCCACCGTCAGGCCCATACGTCACCACAATGTCAGGACGATAATGAGTCATCAACGATGCCAAAGCATCGACCGCCGCCGCCCCTGATCGAATGAACGCTCGAGGATGATCCGCTGCCGGCGTCCCAACCATGCCGGAGTCTCGCCAGCGTCCCGCACCACCCAAAAGGCAGGGGCGATGATGTGGGCCATTTACACCTAACAGTCGGAGCGAATCCTCAAGTTCCCGATAACGAAACCCGCCGAGCATATCAGCAGCCTCAGCAACGAATCCCTGCAAGGGATCGCCGATGACTTCGCCATGCTCACCCAGTGTGCACGTCACCACATGAACATCGGCTCCACGACGGGACAGGTGCGCTAACATGCCGCCCGTCCATAGTGCTTCGTCATCTGGGTGAGCGTGAACGGCCATCACGCGGAGACCATGCAGATTAGTCATGCGCCAGCATCCCCTGTGGCGGTGGTGCGGCCGCCTTTGTTGGAGTCGTCACTCTGGGTGCTCTGATCTTTACCACGGCGTTGAAGAGTTGAATAGGCCTCATTTCGAGTCCATTGCGGTGCCGTCGCGAAAATTCCTCCACGCTCTGTCGTCGGCAATTCTCCCGACTTCTCTCCGCCCAGACGAGGCGCCTCCAACGCTGGCGTCGTGGCATACACCTCCATGTCTTGTAATAAGGCAAGAGTGACAGCCTGCGAGTTCACTTTGTCGATGACCTTCTGCTTGGTGTCATTAACATCTGCGGATCCAGTCGCAGCCTCACCCACCCACATATCAATGTCAGCGTCACATAAGCCAGACGTATTAGCTGCACGGGCATACGATTGCCCTCCTCGCTTCGAACCACGTCCGTTGTGGTCAGACGAGCCGGAATTGGTGCTCTGGGATGTCGACGATGAGGCATGGGACGTCGTCGGGCTAGATGACTTCTCGGGTTCCATGAGTTCAGAGCTGCGTTCTGAGTCCATATCTTTTGACGGACGGGCACTCGAGGTACACCCATAGTGGCTGGCCAAGGCAGATGCCGTCGTATCCCCCGACTGCCAGGCAACAGTGGCATCGGCAAGACCTTGAGGAAGGACAGATTCAACGATGTTTTGCGCGGGAAGGACGAGCGCTTGTGCAGGAAGTCCAGCCTGTGTGAGCTGGTCTGCAACGATACGCGCCGCGGTCACCGCAGCTTCATCAGATTGATCAACAGCAATACGGAATGGCCTCGTGAGTGCAGGTAATTCTCCATCCGAGTCTGGTACACGCGTGCCTGCAATCATGGAGTCATCATGCGGCGCACTAAGGTCCATTCGCTCTCCTGTAATGCGGGCCACAGTATCGCGATCCACACTGTTGAGGATCTGAGCTCGCTGCTCCACACGATCGACATGGGGGGACGCCACATTGAGCGACAGCATGAGGTACCGGTTCTGCGGGGAGACCTGAACTACTGACTGCGGAACGGAATCCAGTGACAACTGGGTTGTTGCCTTAGGGCGAAGCGCAGTCCCTTGTATTTGCCCTCTGCGTAACATTTCGCCGGCGTCCGCCGCGTTATCCTGGGTCTGAAGCACAATTTTGTCTGTTTTAGCCAATTTACTTCCCCAGTACCGGTCATTACGCATGAGCGTGACCATGCCCCGGCTACTATCGATCGATTCGACAGAAAACCGGTTACCCGACACAGGGATTGAATCCTGCAAGATTGTTTGGAAATTACTGGATGTCCGATACACATGGCTGGGTAGCAGGTTGCTAAAGAGTGATTGCCACTCCACATACGGATGCTTGAACTCGACATCAACCTGATGTCCACTATCGGTTGATGTGATGGTATTGATTGCCTCGTATCCCGCAGGTTCCTCTACTCCTGGCTGCGTTGTCATCTGTTTCCAGAGGTATTCAAAATCAGATCCAGTGATAGGTGTGCCATCCGACCACTGCGCATCGGAAGCAATAGTGTAGCGAATAGTGAAGGGTTGTTGCGCTCCCGAACCAGACGGGGAGACGGGCCCTGATGATGGCGACGATCCCGATTCACCACGTGTGATGGGCTCGGCAGAGGTAAGCAGGTCTGTATTCAGCTGCCATTCTCCGTTATCTTGTTCAACGAAAGGACTAGGCAGCACCAATGATGCAATGTGATTGACCAGTGGCGAGTCGTCAGAAACCAGGTGTGGGTTAAACCCCGGCCTCACATCACCAACAGCGAAGGTGACTTTCTTAGACTGCGGGATAACTTTCTTGCTCCCGTTTTTACCTCCGTCACCAGAGTTCACGATGGGGGCTCGTCCTGGGCGGGCACTACAACCTGCCATGAGGGACGTCACGGCAACGCCAATAGCCACGCTAGCCGCGAGTACTGCTTTCATCGTGGCTGTTGGAGCTCCGCCACCGTGGGCTTCGCTCCGCCACCTGGTGGAGGCTCGATGTGGTATCTGCGTTGTCTTCATTGGTGTCCATCGCCGCCATCGGGGGTTCCCGCCGCGACGAGAGCCCGTGATCCTCGTTACTTCTTCCCTTGCTTCGCCTTCTGCTTGGCTTGGGCTGCCGCCCGGCCACGATCCTTCGCATTCAAGATAACTTTACGCACCCGGATGGTCTTCGGGGTGACTTCGACACATTCATCAGTCCCACAGAACTCCATAGCCTCATCCAGGGAAAGTGACCGTGCTTTCGCCAAAGTGACAGTGGTTTCTGCGGTAGCCGAGCGCATGTTCGTCAACTTCTTTTCTTTAGTGATGTTGACATCCATATCTTCTTCACGGTTGTTTGCACCGACGACCATACCTTCATATGCCTCGACGCCGGGTTCAACAAAGAATTGTCCTCGATCAGCCAATTGTTGAAGGGCGTAGGCAGTGATCTGTCCGGCACGGTCGGCAACCAATGACCCCGAGGCGCGGTCTTTGATCTCACCAGCCCATGGTTTATAACCATCACCGTAGGAGTTGGCGATACCTGTTCCCCGGGTCTCAGTCATAAATGTGGTGCGGAAACCAATAAGGCCACGGGCGGGGACGGAGTATTCCATGCGAATCCATCCACCAGCTCCGTTATCCATAGAGAGCATGGTTCCCTTACGGACGGCCATGAGCTGTGTGACTGCACCCTGGTGTTCGGAGGGGACGTCAATGACAACGTGTTCGAACGGCTCATGGATAGCACCGTCGATGGTCCGGGTGACGACCTGCGGTTTGCCGACAGTCAGTTCGAAGCCCTCACGGCGCATGGTTTCCACCAACACCGAGAGTGCCATCTCGCCACGTCCTTGAACCTCCCATGCATCAGGCCGCTCGGTGGGAAGAACTTTCAGAGACACGTTACCGATAAGTTCTTGTTCAAGGCGAGCCTTGACAACTCGGGCGGTGAGTTTGTCGCCACCACCACGACCCGCGAGTGGCGACGTGTTCACACCGATCGTCATGGAAATCGCAGGCTCGTCAACAGTGATCGGTGGTAGAGCTTCCGGGCGTTCCTGATCGGCAAGAGTGTCACCAATCATGATTTCTTCAATGCCAGCAACGGCCCCGATATCCCCGGCGATGACTTCGTCGGTCGGCACACGCTTCACACCATCCTGGCGCAGCAGCTCAGAGATTTTCGCGGTCTTGGTATGTGGGTTTCCGTCACTGTCATGGTGAATCCAGGCAACCTGCTGGCCTTTCTTCAGGATTCCACGGAACACACGCACCAACCCGATGCGCCCCAGGAATGACGACGAATCCAAGTTAGTGACGTGCGCCTGCAATGGCGCATCAATTTCGGCAGACGGCTCCGGCAGAACGTCGTAGAGCACAGTGAAAAGGTCGTGGAGATCCTCTGCCTCAGGGATGTTCCCGTTGCCGGGATTCTCGGTGGACGCCTTTCCAGCGCGACCAGACGCATAGAGAACCGGCAGTTCAAGGTTCTTTTCCGCAGCTTCCTGCGCGTCCGGGTCATCAAGTGAGGCGGCCAGCTCCAGCAGGAGATCTTGGGCCTCCTCAACAACGTCGTCAATGCGGGCATCGGGACGGTCCGTCTTATTCACCACAATAATCACGGGCATTTTCGCCTCAAGCGCCTTACCCAGCACGAAGCGAGTCTGCGGAAGGGGGCCTTCCGAGGCATCAATAAGGAGGACAACACCGTCCACCATGGACAGACCACGCTCAACTTCCCCACCGAAGTCTGCGTGACCAGGTGTGTCAATGACATTGATAATCAGATCAGTGCCATCTTTTCCCATTCCCTTGCGATGAATCGCAGTGTTCTTGGCGAGGATGGTAATCCCCTTTTCTTTTTCCAAATCCCCCGAATCCATGACACGATCAACGACCTCATCATGATCACCGAACACGCCTGACTGCTGAAGCATGGCATCAACAAGTGTGGTTTTGCCATGGTCAACGTGGGCAACAATGGCAACATTGCGAAACTCTGGATGGCTCACTGAGCAAAATCTCCTGGGGTAGAAAAAGCCCACCGTAGGTCATGGTAGGCGGGACAGCGCGACGCAGCACCTCCACCGGTCACGCATACGGGGCACTCGAACGTGCAAATCGTGCTCAGGCTACCACCTCCCCCCATCCCTATTCATCTTTACTTATGCTAGGCGGTGATCTGACTGGTGAATGTCCCGATACAAGACCCACCTGAGGAGTAGCCGTGAACAGATTCACCACGCATCATACTGGCCTAAAACAGTCCAGTAATGGATCCCTCGTCAGCAACGTCAATCTCCATAGCAGCTGGTTTCTTGGGCAAACCCGGCATAGTAAAAACAGTACCCGTCAGCGCCACAACAAACCCTGGCCCCAAACGAGGAATCAGGCGCTCAACGTGCAGAGTATGACCCTTCGGAGCCCCCAAAGCTGATGGATCATCAGACAACGAATACGGGGTTTTCGACATACACACCGGTAGCGTATCCCACCCATGTGTCGTCAACTGGGAGAGATCTTTCATTGCCTGCGGAGAATAGTCCACACGGGCAGCACCATAAATGTCAGTGGCAATGGTCGAAATACTCTTCTCCACACCAAGAGATGGATCATACATACGAGTGGGCGCATCCTCAGATACAGCACCAGAGCGAACGGGCACATCCTCCAGCGCCTCAAGAACCTGCGCCGCCAAGTCAGCGGCGCCGGCACCACCCTCACTCCACACATTCGCAATGGCCACACGAATACCCTTATCGCCCGCCCACCGCGTGATAGCTGCCAGTTCATCGGCAGTATCCGTCGTGAACTTATTCACCGATACCACCGGCTGCATACCCAACCGTCGAAGCGACGCACAGTGATGCGCCACATTGACCAAACCAGCGCGAACAGCCTCAACGTTCTCCGCGTTGAGGTCACTGCGCGCCACACCACCATTGAATTTGAGGGACCGCGCCGTCACAACAATGACAGCAACGTCAGCGTCAAAACCCCCAGCAACAGATGCAATGTTGGTGAATTTCTCCGCACCCAGGTCTGCACCAAACCCAGCCTCGGTTACCACAACGTCAGCAAGCTCGCGGGCAGCGTTGGTCGCAATAACACTGTTACACCCGTGCGCAATGTTCGCGAATGGGCCACCGTGAATGAACGCGGGCGTCCCACCCAAGGTTTGCACGAGGTTCGGTGACATCGCCTCCCGCAATAGTGCGACCAGCGCACCCTCCACACCGAGATCATGGACAACCACCGGCTTATTATCCCGAGTGTAACCAACAAGCATGCGCCCCAATCGCTCCCGCAGGTCCGCCAGGTCCCGCGCCAAGCACAATACGGCCATTACCTCACTCGCCGCGGTGATGTCGAACCCGGATTCACGCGGCACACCACCACCGGTCCCCCCCAGGCCCACCACAACATTCCGAAGGACACGATCATTCACATCTAGACACCGGCGCCACACAATCTTTCGGGGATCAAGGTCCAACACATTGCCCTGATGTAGGTGATTATCAATCAACGCAGCCAACGCATTGTTGGCTGCTGTCACCGCGTGCATATCCCCTGTGAAGTGGAGGTTAATATCCTCCATGGGCACCACCTGCGAATACCCACCACCGGCAGCCCCACCCTTCATACCCAGGACGGGCCCCAATGATGGTTCACGCAGCGCAGCCATCGCTGTCACCCCCGCCCTAGTCAACCCATCGGCAAGACCAATGAGACAGGTGGATTTTCCTTCCCCCGCAGGAGTCGGAGACATCCCCGTCACCAGGACCACCTTGCCTTGTGCGCCTGTCGGCTTGAGCTTGCCGACGGTGACCTTAGCCTTCGTCGTACCGAATGGCTCGAGAGCATCATCGGGGATTCCGGCGCGCCGGGCAATATCAGCGATGGGTTCGAGTTGGTGAGCGTGTGCGATGGCAACGTCCGACAGAGGTTCGCCTGGTGATGTGGGTGATGCCCCCTGATCAGGTGCGGTGGTCTGTGGCGAGGTGGTGCGTTGTGTTTCAGACATAGCGCCAAGAATAACCATCACCGAGGCGTGCGGGCGGTGTTTTCCTCATGAGGGGGCACACCATACGGCGAAACTGGTTCGTCCCCTCGTAAATCTGTGTGATCTTTTGATAGTCGTGCATGGTTAGTCCTCTTCCTTGTTGGTGAGCTGTTTAGCTAGTTCTTCGTCCCACTCGATGTTTTCCCGATTCATGTAGTCGCTGTAGAAGAAGCTGTACATGTTTCCGGTCTCTTTTCCGTTCATTAGCCGGTAGAACTGCTGGCGCTTTAGGTCGTAGTCCTTTTGTGCTTGCTCAATCTTCTTTTCAACAACCGCGGCCGTGTTCTTTTCGAGGATTCGGGTGCCCTTAACGCGCAGGTTCGGGATGTCGCTTGCTGCTGCAACGATTGCTTTCCACAGGTCGAGAACTGCGGGGTTATCAGAGAATTTGTCACGCAGCGTGAACACTGCCTCTTCGTCCCCCTGCCCCCATTTCAAGTCATTGAAGCTAGTCGGTCGGTTGGCGGTTGGTAGATCTTCGAGAGCTACGTTCTTGTAGTCCGACATGGGAGTTTTGGTGGTCATGGTTAACGTCTCCTTATGTGGTGCGATTTATCGAAAACTGCTATCAGAAAGGTGGTTCATCATCCCCGCCAGCGAAACCACCCTGAGGCTGGCTGCTCCACGAATCCCCCACAGGCTGTTGATTATTCGACTCAGCAAAACGCGAAACAGGGCGTGAAATATGCAGCACCAAAGCCTCATCAACGCTCCGCTTTTGCCCTTCCTTCGTCTCAAACTGCCGTTGCTCCAACTCCCCAACAACGTTTACTTTGTCCCCCTTGTTGAACGTGGCAGCAATGTTCTCAGCGAGACCATCAAAGGCCTTGAACGTGGCGAAGTGAGACTTACTGTTCTCCCACTCCCCCGTGTTTTCGTTCTTCCGGCGCTTATTAGTTGCCACTCGAAGAGTCAAAGCAGCCTTACCGTTAGCCGTGTATCGCAGTTCAGGATCAGCGACGATAGTGCCGTTGTTGATAGTGATTTGTGCCAGTGCCATATGATTTCCTCCAAAAATGTACGAAACCCGCGATTTGCGGGCATAAAAAATCCCCGATAGGCAAATACCTATGGGACGCTAGTTAAACCCTCTAAGGCCTGTTTTGACGTGTTTTAGCCACGCCTACGACGATCCGCCGCGATCAACTCATCACGTTTACGTTCCCTATACTCCAAAAGCCTCCTACGACGCTCAGGATCACGCTCAATCTCATCCATCCGCTTCCTAGCAGCCCTATACAGATCCCCAGCAGTCGGAGGATTATCCGAACCAGACAAATCACGGATCAGAACAGGAACAGCTTCCTTGAAAACGAAATCCGGGTAAGCGCCCGTATTCAACACGCTCTTCCACAACTGAATGAACCGAGTCAACTCCCCAGTCTCTTTGGGGATAGAAAACCTAGGGCACCCCAGCTTCAGATCAGTGACGATCCGCTTCACATCCTCATCGCTTAAAATGGTTTCACTTCCTCGGTTTCTGAATAATCCACACCCAACAGTTGTGACCATGATTCGCGTTCAGGTTTTGCCCTAATCAACCAATTCCCGAAAGCCCGGTTCCAATCAACGCGCTTCTTGCGGTTGTTCTCATTCCAGATCCGAAACTTACGTAGCTCCGCTTCATGGTCAATAAGGGGATGATTCTCTACGTGTCGTTGCCATTGCGAATCTGTTGGTCTCCAGTCGCTTTCAATCTCAGCGGGCGTAGCGCGCTTGCGCGCGCCCATCTTCTCATTAGTCTTCTCACTAGTCTTCTTTAAAGAGTTAGTCTTCTTATGTTGCACTGTTTTAGGGCAGCGGTGTTTTTGTGCAGGGGTATGCACTGAATCAGTGCAATGGTCTGCACTAGATTTGTGCAACTCGCTTTTACCGTTGTTGATATTTTTGTGCAACGGGTCAGTATTGACTATGTAGACAACCCCACTAAACTTCCCTTCTTCATCATGGTCACTTTCTCTGATGAGGTACCCAACATCCTCAAGTTCTCTCACGTACTTAGAGACAGTATTTCTACCGATACCCAAAGCGTCACCAATTCGCTGCGTGCTCATTTCCCAGCCATCCCTGTGAGAGCGTAAGTAGACATACAAGCCCTTAGCCTGCAGGGATAGATCACTTCTTCTCGATAGATCATTGGGGATCAAAGAGTAGTGATTTTCCGGGATAGCGCCTTGCCTAATCACTGCCAAAGCTATATCACCTCAATCTTGCTATTCTCCATTACTGATTGAACTGGGAGCATATACCTCAAAAAATGATCCAGCATATCGCCCGTTTTCATCTTTCAGGGTCGTTTTCTCAACCCATCCCGTGCTATATAGCTCCTTCAGCGCCTTATAGACAGTATCTTTCCCTAGCCCTACAGCTTTACTGATTTCTTCCGCGCTACTTTCAGAACCGTCTTCGCATGAAGCTAAATACAAGTAAACCTTTATAGCTCTACCTGTGATGTTTTTATCTAGTGCAAACGATAGAGGAACACTGAGTGATTGGCTCTCAACAAAATCGTGAACTTCAACTCTCACTGACTAGCTCGCTTCCTAGATATGACAATATTCTTGTACCCTTAGCAAGATTGCATGGCATGCAAAGAGTTTGAAGATTGCCGATCTTGTTCCCTCCACCTTTAGATACCGGGACAATATGATCGATAGACAGATCACTTGTTGCGCCGTAACTAAGACAAGAGTGCTTATCGCGTTTAAAAATTTCTGCTCTTATTGATGACGGGATAGCTTTTCTTTTGTTTCCCCACAGATCTGAGTCTTCATTAAAAACTTCATATCCACGGCGTGCGTAAGCAGCCTTTATTTCATTGAAGATAAATCCGCCCATGCCGTCTGCGATTCTCCACATCCACAGGCATTCTTCAGCGATCTGTTCCGACAGTTCCCGAACCCGCTGAAACTGCCAAGTTTCATATTCAAGTTCATCATTTGTAGTCATGCACTATTCCTCCTTCCTCTGTTAGTTCAACCCAAATACCCCTGCGTAGTACTGGCTTATCCTCCGGTTCATGGAATCCACGTACTAACCAACCGTTGTCGTAAGCGCGCTTAGGGTCAGCGTGTATCGCGTTATGGCAATTGCTGCAAAGACCTAAACCATTAACCGCACTATGCCCACCACCCTGCGAACGTAGCTTTCTATGGTGCCAGTGCTGCATAGCACCAGTACACACACCTGGGATCATCGCTTCACACGCGGCATAACCGGCATCTGATTCAGCCCGTTCCACAACCGCGCGGTACTGCCTGTCTGTCATTCGTTTAGTCATCGTGATCCAAGTTCCACCAGAAAATTAGAACCGCCATGCATAGAATCACTAAAGGCAGGCTCAATATTCACCCCTCCCAGCAACTCCATACTGTTGACGTACTGAAGCGCCTACGGACTGCAAAGCGCGCAACTCTAGCTCCAACGCACGTAAAAGCTTGTCTGCTTGTTTAAAAGCAACCTCAGCAACATCACGCTCAGTCCGTAACTCATGTGTTTTAATCGTTGCCTGCTTCTTCTTATCTTCAATGCTCCCCTCCGCTTCCAAATAAACGCGGGCGAAAGCAAGATCAAAATCACGATCAGTAGCTAAAAATTCGTCATATCGTTTCGTGAAAACGCCGATTCCTTTAGCTATGCGATTTGTAATATCGAGGATTTTTTGCTCAATTTGTGTCGGATTAAGCGCAGTCACTTCTCACCATTAACAATCTTTTCATTGCGATCTAGAATAGCCTGCTTCACCTCATTCAACAAACCATTCTTATTCGCTTCATTCCAGATTTCCCGCGTTTCATCCTTGCTTGTCGCCTTAGCGATCCGTTCACGCAATTCAGGCAATAAAACCTTTGCCATTTCCTCGCGGGTGGTGCGCCTGGAGCCGGAATAACCCGCTTGTGCGAGCGCGCGGCCAACAGCGGACGTTTCAGCATTCTCCAAAGCGCTAGTGTTGTTAGCCATGCCCGTGCCGTCGATCTCAAAGGCGTGCCCAACGCCACTAACAGGCTCTTCAGGAGCTTTAAACACGCTAGCCTTAACAATCCACCGTGTAGCCTTGTGTTTCCCGTCAAACGCGATCAGATCCGTTTCAATGCGCCCGTTTTTATTGTCGCGGTAGAACCGCTGAATACGTTCATCGACGGATTCGTAATCCTCTAGTTTAAACTTAGCCATTAAAACAACCCCTTAGTATTAGAATTCGAAAAAGACTCCAATGAACGCGAATAATCAGCGATAGGATAAGGTAAATCAAATGTTTCCCACCTACCGTCAAAACGGTTAAAGCTGAAATAACAATCATCAGACATAACAGCAATAACCTGGCATAAAATGTTGTGAGAATCCCCGAAATTAATCAGCGAATCCTTGATGATCCGCTTAAACTCACTGAAATCACCGGAATAGCTACCGTCAAGAGTTTGAACATGCGTAATATCATTCTCTTCAACACCCGCAGCATCCATTTCATCGAATAACGACCCAAGTAACGATTTACTCTCCATAGCTAACCCTCACCCTTGCCTTAGATGTGCTCTCAACAGTGAAATCCGATTCTTTTAGATCAGGATGCTCAGAAAAAAGCTTCTTCTTATCGAACCGCTTAGACGTAGCAGGGGCTGAAACAGTGACGCGCAGATCCCCCGCTTCCCAAGACTTCGAACTACCGCCCGCCAACATGCGCAGTTCGTCCTCAATCTCTGCTTTTCGCGCTAACAGTGGCTTCAACTCAGCTTCCTGCTTGCAAATGTCGCGCAGCTCTGAGAAAAGTAGGTGAACTTCATCCTCTACTTCCATAGAGTCGTAGCCATCGAGGAAACGATCAGCGATAGCCTTCAACTCACCAATGCGCTGTTCATCGCGGGTTACGATCTTCACGCCACGGTCAACAGTCCACGGCACCAAATCTGAATCTTCGGAGAAATATGGCTCCCACGCGAAATGGCAAAACTCAGCACCAGTAACAAACAACTGCCACTGGATCTGGTCGTAATAGTCAGGGGTAGGCCAACGCTTCAAAGAAGCAAGCCTGTTCTCGGAAATAGTCTTGATCTCACCTACAACAACCCAATCAGGGCTGATCATGTCAGGCGTGGCAGCATATTTCCCGTCACGGACAAACATAGATGTGTTGTGAACAAGCGTGTCAGGTTCAGCCTTCTTTGCGACCCACTCAGCGATCTCAGGTTCACGTGTTTTACCATGTATAACCGCAGGCAGGTTGGAAATATCAGCAGCCTGTTGTTCCCCTGCTTTCTCAGCGCGTAGCTTCTGCCACACCTTCTTGCTACCGCGTGCGAGCTTCCCGATCTCCGTAGCGGTAACGTACTTTTTCCGGGAAAGTAGCCACTCTTGCTCGCTATCAAAGCTGTATTGCTCAACCGTCAATTCATGCTCCTAGGAAAGTCGAACCAACAAGAACTAGGACAAACAAAACCGCCCACAACCACTGCCAATCACGGCTATTCTCTTCAGGTTGCGGACGGTGCGTGTAAGTATCCTGAATCGACTCAAAACAAGGCTTATGCACCCGGTTCATAAGATGCGAACAATCGTGTCTCATGCTGCAGCTCCGATCTGCTGAATATGCCCATCAACCGCCTTCTTCAGAAAGCGAATCGACCCGCCAATACGGGTAGGGGCTAGATAGTTCACGCGGTTTTCGCGTACCGCGTCGTACAGTGATGATTTAGGGAGGGCAAAAATCTCAGCTACCTCCGCTACCGTGTAGAACTGCTTCATATGTGCACTTCCATATCCCCACGCTTTTGCAAAATGTCAGCGATAGCTAGCCACGCCTCAGCAGCCGCATACTGCTCACTATGATTAACAGCATCCCGAAACGCCTGCTCAGCCTCATACAAAGTCTCAAACAAGCAATTCCTCATAAACTCAGACATCAAAAACTCCCTAAAGCCCCAACTTCTTAGCGATCAACTCAACCCCCGTAGGCAAAACGCGAACGATATAGCAATCCTTCACATCCCCATACGATGTTGCGTATTCGTAATGAACAACCTTGAAATGCTAAGCGAACCGCTGATACGGAACATTCCGTTTATTCCCGTTACTCATCAACACACCGGCTTCACGCAACTGCTTGAGCATGGTGTTACGCCCAATGCCTAGAATCCTGGCGACAGTGTTGTAGTCAGCGGTTCCATCTGAATCCATCCACCTGTCATAAGCTTCAGCCTTGGGTTCCAGCTCTACTGTGAGCGCCTGCGCTGCTGCCCGTTCGGCTTCGGCAACGATCCGCGCTTCCTGCTCAGCTTTGAGGTTCTGGGCTAGTTGGATGATGGTGTCAGGGTTGGTGAGGACATCCTCGATCTTTTGGGGTGTCATGTACGCCCCGTGTTTGCGGATGGTGGGTAGTACCTCGCTCGTTACCCAGCGTTTGAAGTCTTGAGCTTCGGGTTTACGTGACATGAAGATCACGTTGTAAAGGCCGGACTCGTTAACGATGTAGTTTTTGCGGCTATGTCCACGGTTATCTAAAAGGTCGGTTGTATCGACATCTTGCAGGTCAAGGCGTTTTCTTACGTCTGTAACCGAACTTTTAATACCAATTAGCTTGCAAACCTCAGACAAGATGAACCACGGTTCGCCATCGCGGTCAACCACTCGAATGTCAGTACCGCAGAAGTTGAACAAAGAAACTTGCTTATCGAGAACTTGCTTGCTCATGCCAGCACCTCCACCCGCGCGGATTCAAGAGCAGACAACTCAGCACGTAGCGCTTTGCAGCGTGACCACATGTAAGTAGGTTCAGTACGGCGCATCATGTCAATGTGGTGCATCTCTTTGCGGATTCGCTCAATCAATGTCTGACGTGTCTCATCTGTCAATGGATGCAAGCGACTAGTACGAGCCCTCTTAGAAGCGCGGATCACACAGTCTTTACCGCTGTACTCACGATCGCTGATCTGCCCCAACGGGGTACGGTGCATCAAATGTTCTGCATTCATGCCAAAATGTCTCCAAAAGAAAAGGCACCCCGTAGGGTGCCTGTTGTTGATTCAGGGGGTGTTACGCCACCTTTGGAGTGTTAGCCCGTGGCGTGATGATTTCCCGCATGATGTTGCGTACCGCTGATTCCCCGGTTGGGTCTTGGTAGTCGATGAAGCTGTAACCGTCTGGTGTTGTGATCTCGACTTGCTCTAACCGTCGCTGCTCATGCTCCATGCGTCGAATCACTTTTTGAATGATCCGTCGAAGCCTTGTGTGACCGATTTGGATTTTGTTCGCTTGGCAGAATCGCTTAGCGCTGATTGTTAGGTCTAGAGACATGCTCATTTGCTGAAACCTCTCGCTGTGGCTAACACCCCTGCCTTGAACTTTCGTTCCAGGTGGCGAGCGATCCGGTTTCGTTCTTTCCAAACCGCTAGGTAGAAAGTTACCCTGTGAGGGGGTAGCTCACAACTATGGAATTACAAGAATACCCCCGAAAATCACCCCCACTATAGGGCTTGAACTACTACTTTATAGTTGTAAAAACATGGTAACTAGGTACCATGTGAAGCATGAAAGACCACAAAGAATGGATTGAAAACAGGCTAGGCAAGTCGGTTCATGCAGTAGCGCTAGAGCTAAATGAAGATCCCTCCAACTTCTCAAAGAAAGTAAGAAGAGGACTCACTACAGACCACATCATCCAGATAGCTAGAGCCTTCGAAATTCCAATTGTTCAGGCACTTCAGGAAACTGGAATCATCGGAGATGGAGACATGGAGCCTGAATCTCCCGAGCGTATTGCCGAAACAATCAGCTACCTAGCTAAAAAACTCGCAGTTCAAGCCCACCCCAAAGAAGAAAAGCCAGCAGAACAAAACAATGTCGTTCAACTGCCGAGTAACGATGTCGCACACGACTTCTATAGTGACGAGATACCCGAAGACGCAGTAGCGTACCCACACAAAGAACTAGGAGGCTCGCTTGACGATCTCGATCCATGAGCTACACGAAATAGCCCATGACATGCACATAACGCTCAAACACCACACACACGACACCCCAGGTTTTTACCTCGAAAAATATCGCGTCATTTCCACACGAAAAGGTATGGCGGTGTGGGATTATAAAAGCGTTCTTGCTCACGAGCTAGGACACGCTCACTACCACGACAAGAGAAACGGTCACCTCTACTTCGACGAACGACAAGAACGCCGCGCTGACGAGTTCGCGGCAAATCTCCTCATCGACACGGACACGCTACGTTATTTAGCGCCGTGGCACGGTCACGACAAAATAGGTCTCGCTTTAGACCTTGAAGTCACCCCTAAACTCCTCAAAACCTTCCTCGAACTACACCCCTACGCCTTGAAAGGCTTAGCAGCATGAAACGCGCATTATCTCTCTTCTTGTCAGCTCTCCTACTCACAGGGTGCGGGAATAGCGACAATCTACAGCAAGAACAGCATGCGACAACTCAGCACGCGGAAGAATCTGTCTCACATGGTGAGACAAACAAGCAAGAATACCCACCCCACAAACCAGAAGGCTGCGACCCTGATCTAGGGAAATACGCCCCTACGGATGCGACGAACAAGGCATCGCAAACATCCCAGACAACACGCCCATCTACCTACGCTGCGCAATCGCTAAAGGCGAACCTTGCACCGATGAAGAAAACACCCAATACAAACAACAGTGGAACAGTCAAGGCTACGACGATAACGGAAACAAGAAGTGAGTATTCAGAAACGCACAACAAGGGCAGGTAAACCCCGTTGGGTAGCACGATACCGCGACCCAACAGGCAAAGAACACTCACGAACATTCACCACACAACGCGAAGCCAAAGCCTACCTATCCGAACAAACACGCGCGATACGTAGAAGCGAATGGATAGACGAAAAAGCCGCACCAACACTAGCCGAAATGTGGACACGCTGGGAACAAGTCGCAGTATCCCCAGGGACTAAACGAACACGGGAACGAGTAAGACAAAACCTAGGGGAACTAGAGAACCTACCAGTCACCAAAATCACGCCAGAACACCTAAGAACATGGTTATCTCACCTACGCACAGGCAGGCCGTGGGTAGAAGGGTGCAAAGGCTTAGCCATTAACACCCAAACAAGCTTCTGGACTCAACTATCAGGCTGCCTACGCATGGCCGTAGAAGATGGACATCTACTTGTTTCACCAACGTCAAAAGTGAAAAGCCCAAGTGGTGTATTCGCTACCGACACGTCAAAACTGCCCACGATTGAACAAGTGAAAGAAGCTATTGAAACCGCTGACAGTACAGGGCGCGACACTCTAGCCACCATGATCATTTTGGCCGCATCAACAGGTATGAGGTCAAGTGAAGTTGCTGGCTTACGTTGGAGGAACGTGGACACGAAAGCGAAAGTAGTTCACGTCGTGGAGCAAGCCGCATCTATGCATGACAAAAGCGAGCATATTGGCGAAAGCAGGTGGGCACCGCTGAAAACAAAGCAGTCTCGCCGGTTAATTCCACTATCCAATGCCACAATTAAGCGACTCGCGGAACACAGGTTAAAACACCCCTCAGATCCGAATGAGCCAATGTTTCTCACACCCGGTGGGAAAATGTTTCGCTCCGATGGGATCTCGGCAGCGATGCGGGCACTAGGTCTACGCTTCCATGATTTACGGCACCTCTATGCGTCACACCTGATTCGACAGGGGCGTGGGGTGAAAGCTGTTCAGGAAATGCTGGGGCATGCTTCAGCAGCGACGACACTCAATACCTACACGCATCTTTGGAGTGACGAGTGGGATTTAGTGCGTGAAGCAGCAGGCGATCTAGTGCGGGATTTATCCGGCGATGGAAGATCTAACACTGAGAAAAGGCCCCCACAACATGGAAAGACACGTCGCAGGGGTGAGAATCTAAGCTGAAGGCTTCCGAAGCTTCTTTTTGAGAACTGTACCCGCCACAGTTCCGAAAACTACAGCGCTTACAACACCAAAAGCTACGAAAATAGGTAGCTTGTTATCGTCGAAAAGCGATGAGATAACTATCCACTCCAGAAAGAGCATCAGCACGATCAAAACAGCCAGACCGATAGTAAAAAACAGCGACCGTTTTTTGCTTAGGCTACTCAAAATAGGCTCCCTCTATTCGCAATGCGCCTGCTTTGCGACGTTTACAACGAGGTCTTTATTGTCGCTGCAAACTCCATTCTGAGCAAGATACACAGCAGCAACTCCGCCAATGAAGGATATAGCGCCCGCAGAAAGAACAGACCCTACGACCGTTTCGGATAGGATGGCTGCCCAAGCTGCCGCCATGCCAGCAACCGCTGCTCCACCACCGGACTTCAGGGCCTTTTGATCTGTCTGATTGAACACGATGGCTGGTTTCATGCCGTCAAACTTGCCGCCAATTCGTTCTGCGGTTAGAGGTTTCTTGACGCTGAATTCTCCGACTTTGTCGCCAGTCTTAGGGTCGATCACATGGTAGCTCGTGACTTCGAAGTTACCATTTTTTACCTGCTTGGTTTGCTTCAGCTTTCCCTCAGACTTAAGTTTCTGAATGTCGTGATTCCACTGAGGGGTTCCGATCAGGTCAAATTTGCTTTCAACTTTTTCCTGTTTTGAGTCAACCTTGTTTGTGGCGTGAACTGGTTCTGCGTTCGCTGTGGTTGTTACGGAGGCAAAGGGGGTTGCTGCGGTTACAGCTAACGTCAAAAGGCGAATATGCGCTTTTTTCATGCGAAGAGTCCTTTCGACTGTAGTAGGAGTTGCGTCTTTTGAACGCTGTTCAATAGATTATCGTTTTCAACTTCAATTGTCTATAGATACAGAAGCTCCGCGCACAGCACACATGCCCTCGCTCTTTTCTATCCCAATTTCATAGATCGAAGCTCCAAGCATCGCCACACTCTTCAGTAAAGCCATTCAATCTGATGCGGGATTTTTGCGGGATACAAGAAAAAAGACGGCCACCAAGCGACTTAGTTAAGTTACTTAATGACTGTCAAATATAGTGTTTGAACAGCTACTTCAGGATCTGTCGCCCCATCACCATGCGGCAAATCTGGTTGGTTCCCTCGTAGATCTGGGTGATCTTCGCATCACGCATCATCCGCTCTACAGGGAAATCACGGGTGAAGCCGTAGCCACCGAACAACTGCACGGCGTCCGTTGTTACCTGCATAGCGACGTCTGAAGCAAATGCCTTCGAACCTGCTGCGAGTAGTCCTAAGCGCTCGCCGCCTTCGGCATGGCCGCGTTCTGCGTTGGAGGCAGCGGTGTACACCATGAGGCGTGCCGCATCAATCTTCATTTTCATGTTGGCCAGCATGAACTGCGTGTTTTGGAAGTCGGCGATGCGGCGGCCGAACTGTTCACGCTCTTTCACATACGTCACAGCCTGGTCGAAAGCACCCTGCGCGATGCCCAGTGCCTGCGCACCAATCGTTGGCCGTGTATGGTCTAGCGTTTCCAGGGCAGTTTTGAAACCAGTGCCTTCGTCGCCAATAATGCGGTCGGCGGGGATACGACAATCCTCAAAATACAACTCTGCGGTCGGGGACCCTTTAATACCCAACTTCTTTTCCTTAGGGCCAACGACGAAACCATCGTCATCAGCATGAACCATGAACGCGGAGATCCCGTTGGCACCTTTATCCGGATCAGTGACCGCCATAACTGTGTACCAGGTGGATTGCCCACCGTTGGTGATCCAGCACTTGGAACCGTTGAGTACCCAGGTGTCTCCCTCTTTGCGGGCGCGTGTCTTCATCGACACCGCATCTGACCCGGCACCGCGCTCTGACAACGCGTAGGAGGCCATCTTTCCAGCTGCGATATCGGGAAGGACCTGCTTTTTCAGCTCGTCCGATCCCTTCAGGATGAGCCCCATCGTGCCAAGCTTGTTCACCGCTGGGATCAACGACGACGACGCGCACACACGTGCGACTTCCTCAATAACGATGCACGCCATCACTGAGTCTCCGCCGGCTCCACCGTACTCCTCAGGAATGTGAACAGCGTTGAAACCGGTCTCTACCAGGGCATCCAAGGCCTCGTGTGGAAACCGCTCATTCTCATCAACATCGGCTGCATGGGGGGCAATGCTTTTTTCAGCGATCTCGCGAATGGCATCACGCACCCCCTGGTATTCCTCCGGAAGCTGGTAAAGATCAAAATCAGGGTTCAGAGCCACAACGGGTCCTCTCACACATTCGAAATCAGGATTATGCACGCCACTGAGTGACGGTAGACTCCTGCGATTCTATAATGATCGTCCCTCGTGATGAGACCCAGTCGTGTCATGAGACGCCTATACTCAGAAATATGAACCACCCACCGATTCTCACGCGCGTCGGAGGTTTCCCTGGCATGAACCGACGTACAACGGCCTTAGCCGCACTCATCGCAAGCGCATGTGTGCTCACAGCGTGCGGCGGACATTCGTCATCTACCAGTTCCGAATCCCTGTCCAGTGCCACCACATCACCACAGCCAGGTGGTGCACCATCACCTAGCCTCTCGCCCTCACCATCCGCCACTGAGGACAAGGATGGGGGATCCACAGCACACCGTGGTCGAGTAGAGTCGACCGGGGGGCGTAACGACCGGTGTCACACGGGAGACCTTGCGGCGTCGGCGGACAATAAGAATTCTGCTGCTGGTTCGACGTACCTCACCGTCACCCTCATCAATAAGTCCGACCATCCCTGCACGTTGTATGGTTACCCAGGGGTGAGCGCCGTCGGAGGGGACGATGGGCACCAAATAGGGAAACCAGCAGAAAAAACTGCGAAACCAACACCGTCGTTGGTCACTCTCATTCCCGGCCATACAGCCAGTGCCCAGGTTCAGGTCACACGACCAGAGCACTTTTCACCGCGATCGTGCACACCTGAGAACGCTCGCGGCCTGCGTGTGTACCCGCCCGACGAGGAGGACGCACTCTTTGTCGACGCCCCTATTGAAGCGTGTTCAGGGACTGTCTCAACCATGCATGTGACGCCACTGGGTAACGCATAGAACACGTCCTCACCTACCCGGGGTTCATGCTATTCGTGCTGGTTGGTCACCATGAGGTCATTCCACAGGGCGATTGTGGGACGGCCGCGGGAGGCTTCGTAGGTTTCCTCTTGCGCTGCCCACATTGCCCAATGTTCTCTAAAACCGGGATCGCGGTGAAGTGCTCGGTGTCGCCGTCGATCAGCGTCGGCCCGAACCTCAATAGCTACCGTTTTATGATAGGACTGCGACAAACCCTGCGCGTGCAGCCAGCGCTGGTGGGCCGCAGCCTGTGCGGCAGGAGTCACTGCGCCCACTCCCTCGACGATAAGGGGCTCTGTGGGATCAATCTGTACCCAATCTCCTGGGGAATCAGTAGCCCACTCCCAGCGGCGGTACCCAGCATCCGTGGTGGCAAGCACGCTTTCCGCGACCATATGGGACGCCGCCGCTAAGCCGGACCACCCCGGATACACGTCATCCAGGTGGACAATCCTCGCCCCGGTGATCGTGCCGAGAAGTTCCGCTAGGGTTGTTTTCCCTGCCCCTGACAATCCATCGATGAGGATGCATTCCCCCGGGGCAAGCGTGTGCATGCCGGACTCGAGCATCAATAGTTTATCCTCGAGAGTCGAGGGCGGATGGTGACTGTGCGCGTTCTTCATCGTCAAACGTGCAGAATTAACGCGGTCAGCACGGGGGCACCATATCGCCGTGATGGCATCCTGGATGTGCGATACTCGCACACCGGTCGCGGTAGTCAGGCGGGATGGCATCGCACCCGATGCGTGGAACAGGTCCACCACATTGTTCCGCTGATTCACACACACGTCATGCTCCTAAGAATCGCAGATATCCGGTCCCCCAGGACGTCGTCACGGCGACAAGAGCAACCACGAATGCACCGGCCATCAGGACCCAATCTGCTCGCCGCAGCTGGGATTCGCGCGCCCATGTCCGGGCGCCCGGCGAGCCGAAACCACGTGCTTCCATCGCCGTCGCCAATTTTCCGCCACGTCGCAACGCCAGCACGAGAAGTGCGAAGAGTATTGTCGCCGTATATCGGATACGTCCGGAATCGGCCAAACCACGAGCTCGACGTGCTCGATGCATGGCGGAAAAATCGCGGTGGAATAGGCTCACCAGTCGAGCTCCGGCTACGGATCCGATGACAAACCGCTCCGGCATATGCCAGATGCGGGCCAGGCCATCACCAAGGTCGGTCGGATCTGTATCGGCCGAAAGGATCACTGCAGGCAATGCAATCGCAATCACACGGATGATGATTGCCGTCGCCAATGACACTGAGTTATCCGTGATACGCGCGAAGACGACTGTCACGTACTCGTGTCCCCCTGGCCGCCCATACAGCACCATGGATATTCCGGTGAGGAGAGCCAAAAACACGATGGGCCACCCGCGACGAATCATCCGCCCCCACTTCATTCCTAGCACTGGAGCTGCAAGGATTTCGCACACTAATGCGATTCCCGCGGAGACAATATCTACCGAGATCAGAAGCGGAGTGGTAAGTAATGCCATAGCAGCAATACGCGCTACCGGGTTAAAAGTCACCCGCCGCGTTCTCGTCGCCCCATCGTGGCCGTGACAACCATGGGGTTTCTCTCTCGTCTCATTCACCGCTGCATCTCAATTCCGCCTGCCTCAAGCCGGGCGTGGCGCACACCAAAGAGATCGACGACCAATGGATCATGAGTAATGGCCAGTACCCCCACCCCATCGTCGCTCATCTCACGCAAGAGCTCAATGATCTGGATAAATGTTGTTCTATCCTGGCCAAACGTGGGCTCATCCAGGATGACGACGTCGGGGCGTGTGGACAACACAGTAGCCACCGATAGACGGCGTTTCTGCCCTCCGGACAACGTGAATGGGTTTGCCCGTGCCACAGAGGATAATTGCAGGCGGTCGAGAAGCTCATCGGCCCGGCGGTCAGCGGCCTCTGCATCAAGCCCGCACACCCGCGGGCCGACAAGCAACTCATCACGCACCGTTCGCGCGACGAATTGGTGCTCCGGATCTTGAAAAACCATGCCGATACGCTGTGCCAACGCTCTCGAGGACCAGTCCATTGGATTCACGCTCGCATCGTACCTGCGTGCTGTCTTTCGACGCCTCCTGACAAACTGCGAAAATGTCCGACGTCCCCCATGGTCATCACGGGGATGCCGGGAAGACTGGCATACGGTCCACGAGCCGGTTCCATCACCCGAGGGCCCCCATCCCACGGCATCAACATCACCGTCAACCGGCGCGAGTAACCCTGCCAGAGTCGACGCAACAGTCGATTTACCTGCTCCATTGCGGCCGGTCATAACTGTTGGGGTCGTCGTCACATCCATAGTGATCCCGTCGTTGACCGCGACACCACCCCACCCCACGGCCACATCACGTGCGCGCAGCAACGCGGCGCCTGGTGATACGTCCCGTGGTGCGCACTGTTCGCGTTCTCGCCGCCATGTCGAATCGATGGGCATCGGCACGTCAGGAATCCATACGCCATCCTGCGCCAGCTGTGGCCCCATCGTGTGGGTAATCTCATCAGGGTGTCCGTCGGCAACAATAGTGGAATCCCCCACGACCATGATCCGATCAATGACATCCCACCACACGTCCACACGGTGTTCCACAATGACTACTGTGGCACCAGTGCGCTCGGCAGCGGAGACAACAGCGTGGCGAATATCGTGGACGCCCTCGGGGTCGATATTCGCAGTCGGCTCATCTAAGAGGATCAAACCGGCGCCCATCGCCACCACACCAGCCAGCGCCAAGCGCTGCTTCTGCCCACCGGAAAGTTTCTCCGTCGGATGATTATTCGGCACGGTTAGCCCAACTAGATCACGTGCCCAGTCCACGCGCTCCCAAATGTCCTCACGCGGGAAGCCCAGATTTTCGCAGCCGAATGCAATATCGTCCCCCACCCGCGAGGCAATGACCTGCGAATCAGGATCCTGCAACACCAAGCCAACCTGGCCACGCACCCTGCGCGCATCCTCGCCATTGATGAGCAGGTGGCCCGCGTAATCCCCGTCATCGGAATCACCCAACACACCAGCCATCGCGGACATCAAGGTCGACTTCCCTGACCCTGAGGCACCTAACAACAAGACTTTGTCGCCGGGATTAACTCGAAAATTGACATTCGCCAACACTGGGCGGCGGCGTCCGGCGTGCCGCCATCCAAAACCCTCCGCAACAACACACGCAGGGGTACAGGCGGGATCGTCTGCGGATGCCATTAGACCAACTCAGCGCTTTCTCGGCCAGCAGCAAAGCGATCCAACGCTCCCGCGGTGGCCAACGCTCGAACGAGGTAGAAACCGAGTACACCAGCTAAAACAGCACCAGATATGGACAATGACGCGAGATAAATCATGTTGTAGTCCATCGACCGTGCATAGTTACCCGACGCCCACTCATAACACCATTCAACGGCTGACGCCCCTATACCAGACAGGACCGCGACTACCAGCGAATAGCGCGCGTAGAGAAACGCCACGAATACTAACTCTGCACCAACCCCCTGCGCCAGACCGGAATACACCGTAGTGATGCCCCACTGGTTGCCCAACACCGCAGATATTATCGCTGCGATAACTTCCACCATGATCGCCGCCCCCGGCTTACGAATAATGGTGCCACCCAAGACGCCGCCAAGGAGCCAGATCCCCGTCACTAGTCCACCAATGCCAGGAAGGAGAGAATCCATTGCGGTGTACCAGGCGCCACCAATACCGTTCCAGGCCCAGAAAATTAAGCCTGTTGCAACGCCTAGCACAGCCGCGGTGATGATATCCACCACGCGCCACCTCGTGATGTCGCGGCGGGCTCGCCGCGCTGAAACTGATGTCGATGTGTCCTTGTCAGCCGACTTGTGATTGATCATGAACAGCTTTACTCCCTATCGCCGGCGTGATCCGGATCAGGTTCATACGGTCGACATTTCCACTCACAGGCCGATTAATCATCGGCGGTGGCAGAAATGTCCTCTCAGCCCGATATCGTGGGCTCCCGCGAAGTACGGATATGAGGATAACACTCAGGTTATGCTGATTTTATGACCTCATCTGTCGAGCATCCTTCGAGTGCGCCATGGGGAACGTCTGATTCACCCCTGGACTGTCCGCATGTCGCGATCATTTTTGAAGGCGGGGGCATGCGGAATAGCTACACCGCCGGTGCGGTGCAAGCATTGATTGATCACAAGGTGAACCCCGGATGGGTGGGCGGAGTATCAGCGGGAACAACACATGTGGTCAATTTCCTTATTAAAGATCGCACTCGGGCGCGATCATCCTTTGTTGATTTTGTAGAGGATCCACGCTTTGGCGGGTGGAAAACTTTTGCTCGAGGTCAAGGATATTTTAATACACAATTTATCTATTCCGATGCTGTTATGCCGGGTGAAATTGCTGAGATGGATTTCGATGCCTTCATGGCCAGTACACCCCAGTTCGCACTTGGTGCATTGCGGGCAGATACAGGGACAATGACATGGTGGCGTCGAGAGAATGTCCACACGTTGGAGGAGCTTTCGGCGTATACGCGGGCGTCGTCGACGATTCCATTTTTCATGCCCGTTGCTAAAGTCGATGGACAGTCCTACTACGACGGTGCGATGGGCCCAACAGGTGGATTTGCTTACGACGCGGCTATCGAGGATGGATTTTCAAAGTTCCTTTTTATCTTGACACGGCCTCGGTCATTTCGGAGGGAACCCATGCCACAGCCACGGTTGATTCGGAGTTATTTTCGGAAAGAACCCGCCATTGCGGAAGCACTTCTTCAACGAGCAGAACGATATAATAGATCGAAAGAAAAGATCGCACGCTGGGAAGAAGAGGGTACAGCAATGGTTTTTTACCCTGATCAGATGCCTGTTCATAATAAAGAAAGAAATGTGGAAAAATTGCAGCGTTCATACCAGATGGGCGTGAATCAGGTCGCCCGAGAGTGGCCTCAGTGGGAAGAATTCTTACGTCGATAGGTAGTCCGCTTGTACACTGGCGACCAGTGACAGCCGTAAAGATCTCGTGTCCACAGTTCAGGAGAAGATCCGTGTCAACGTCATTTATTTATCGAGACCCTTTTACCCACACTAAACATCAGGTTGATGCTCCCGACTCTGCCACCTACGTCGTTGTCAGAAATGATGGTGAGAAAAAGTCGGACAGTACTGTCCTTGGTTTCTTTGATGATTATGATGATGCACGACAAGCCGTTATGGCTGAGCTCAATAGGGAACTGCACTCCCCCGTGGGTGACCGTGAAGTTCTGGTCACTCATACCCAGCTTTATAACCCTTTAGCGTAGCGGTACGCATCGATGCCGTCGCAGCACAGAATAGTGGATCAGCCGGGACGGCACGTCGACTGCAGAGACTAGATCACCCCCTGGGCAAGCATTGCATCTGCAACTTTCTTGAAACCTGCGATATTCGCGCCAACGACGTAATCGCCGGGGACGTCATAGTCATTGGCTGTGTCGTTGCAGGTCCGGAAGATATTGTGCATGATGTCACGGAGGCGCTGATCCGTGTAGGTGAATGACCACGAATCGCGGGAGGCGTTTTGTTGCATCTCCAGGGCGGAGGTGGCAACGCCACCAGCGTTCGCCGCTTTCCCCGGGGCGAACAAAGTCTGGCGTGTCTTGAACACCTCAACGGCGTCAGGAGTACATGGCATATTCGCACCCTCAGCAACGTACTTGCACCCATTGTCGGCGAGCATTTTTGCGTCGTCCTCGCCGAGTTCATTCTGTGTTGCGCAGGGAAGCGCGACGTCGGCTTTCACTTCCCAAATGTTGCCATTCTCGTGGAATGTTGCTCCGTCGATCTCATTCGCGTAATCCGATACACGGGCACGACGAACTTCCTTGACGTCTTTCAGGAGTTCGACATCGACGCCGTCTGGGGTTGACACATAGCCGGAAGAATCAGAGAACGCAACCACCGTCGCACCAAGTTCTTGAGCTTTTTGGATGGCATATATGGCGACGTTACCGGAACCAGATACGATCACTGTGGCGCCGTGGAGGCGTTCTTTATGTGCTGCCATCATTTCTTGCACGAAATAGACAACACCGTAGCCAGTTGCTTCTGTGCGGACGAGTGACCCACCCCAGGCCAGCCCTTTGCCGGTCAGGGTGCCAGACTCGTAACGCCCGGTGATGCGGCGATACTGGCCGAAAAGATAGCCGATTTCACGGCCGCCCACGCCGATATCCCCGGCTGGAACATCGATATCGTTGCCAATGTGACGCTGGAGTTCCACCATGAATGATTGACAAAAACGCATAATTTCATGCTCTGACTTTCCTTTCGGGTCAAAGTCAGAGCCTCCTTTGCCACCACCAATCGGCAATCCTGTCAGTGAATTTTTGAAGATCTGCTCGAAGCCGAGGAATTTGATAATTCCCAGATTGACGGATGGATGGAAGCGGAGTCCACCCTTGTAGGGGCCAAGAGCGGAGTTAAACTGCACGCGAAATCCTCGGTTAACCTGAACGTTTCCTTGATCATCAATCCATGGGACGCGGAAGATGACCTGGCGTTCGGGTTCAACGAGGCGCTGGATGAGCCCCTGTTTCGCGTAGTGCTCATCGTTGCGAAGGACATATTTAAGGCTGCCGAGAATCTCTTGTGCAGCTTGGTGAAATTCTGGTTCACCCGGGTTCCGCTTGAGTATCTGCTGGTAGCGCTCATCGACGGTGGTGTTGACGTCCATGGTCTCCCTTTCTGGGTTGAAGTCAAGCATGTGCCGGCCAGCTTAATGGACATCACCACAGTGAGGACCGGTTTATGAGGTATTCCCCAGAAGGGGGAACCGCCGCACGCTCCAACCTGTCACGCTGACCGTGGCGATGGCGCGGCGGCTTCCCACCGGGCCCCGTTTTCCCAATATTTTTGTATCTCGTCGAGTCGACGTTCCTTCGTCTCAGGCGCCCAGCGGAATACCATGGCGAACGCGAGAATTGCGAAGATCCCGAAGACGGAGAACACCCCCACGCCTCCGATGGAGTCCAGCATTGAGGGAAAGATTTGCGCGACGACAGCGTTCGCGATTAAGTCTGCTGTTAATAGGATGGATGATCCGACCGCTCGATATCGGGTGGGAAAGAGCTCACCAGCGAATACCCAGACTATGGCGCCGAAACCACCGGTGAAGCCCATTGTGAAGAGAACAATTCCGATGAATCCAAGTATCTCAAGGCCTGTGGCTTGTTCGTCACCCACCGAATAGACAACTATAAGCAGCAGGTTAGCTACGATCATGGTTCCTATTCCGCCGAGGAGGACCCGACGCCGCCCATAGGAATCAATCACCACCATTGAGATTATGACGGCAATGAGAGAAAACACCTGAACAAGAGCGGGGAGCAAAAGTTGCGGTGTAGTCCCGTCGAAGCCCATGTGTGCGAATATCTTTGGCGCATAGTAAATAGTCGCGTTAATACCCGTGACCTGAATTAAAATTCCTAAGGCAATGATGAAGATGGTCGCGCGTAGAAGGTATCCGCGGAACATGTCCTTGACATTCTGAAGGGGGCTATGTCCGGTGGATTCTTCCAGAGATGCCACCAACGATGCCAGCTCAGACTCATATTCGTCTGGTTGAGCGATGCGGGCGAGGACCTCTTTTCCTTGGTTATCCCGGCCTTTCATCATCAACCATTGTGGGGTTTCGGGGATGCGCAACAGTGCAACGAAGACAATCGCTGCAGGAATTGCCGCTGCCCCTAGCATCCATCGCCAGCTTTCACTATAGGAAAGCCCCCACCCAATGATATATCCCATGGTGATTCCGATCACCGTCGCAACTTGGTAGGACGCCAATAGGCCGCCGCGGATCGTAGTGGGTGATGCTTCTGCAATGAATACCGGAACAACAGTTATCGAGACGCCGATGGTGACGCCAAGCAGTGTGCGCAGGACAATTAGCGATGTCGGATCATGTGCGAAACCGCTGAGTACGGCAAAAAGCACGTACCCTCCGGCGACGGCGAGCATCGTCTTCCTTCTGCCGATGGTATTTGCCACGGCGCCGCCGCATAATGCTCCTACGATCTGGCCTATGACCACTGAGGTGGCCATCGATGCTTGAGCGTTGGTTCCCAGACCGAAGTCTTTTTCCAAAAACAGTAATGCTGCTGCAATGTTGGAAATGTCGTAACCGTAGGTAATTCCTAAGGTTGCTGCAGTTATTGCCACCGCTCTCCCCACTGGCGGCGCATCTCTCAGGTCTTTCACGAATGGCATCGTGAACCTCGCAATCGTGTCTAAACTGGGAACGAGACATTAGTCAATTGCTTATTATCCAGCCCTGAAAGCCGGAAGAAAAAGCACCATGATTGTGACTACGAGGCTCATCTGCACCTCCCACAACCTCGGATGGGGGCGCCGTCGTCAAGGAAGGTTGGGGCGCATCGTTGTGGCTCGTCGGCCACTCGGTACAGTAGCGACTCTGGTACGAAGTCGGCTTTGTCCTGGGCGAGATTAGTCCGCAGTCACGGCCGCCGTCCGACCGTCATAGACGTCACCTAAGGGGAGTTTCAACGTACAATGAACACTATCTTGACCAAGATCGCCAACCTGGATCGCTGGGGCGCGGCCCTGACCAGGATTGGCCTCGTGATCGTCACCGTGTGGATCGGGGCTCTCAAAATTTTCGATTATGAAGCCCAGGGAATTGTGCCTTTTGTCGCCAATAGCCCGTTCCTGTCCTGGCTCCTCCGCGATCCGAACAGCTATGCCGCGAACAAGATTCCGGAAGGGAAGGCCAACAGCGTTGCCCATGCCTGGCATGAATCTCATGGCACGTACACTGTTGCCCTTCTTATCGGCGGGACTATCGTGCTCATCGGTCTCCTCATTGCTCTGGGCTGGATATGGCCCAAAGTGGGAGTCCTTGGGTCTCTCCTTTTAGTGGCCATGAGTGTTGTCACCCTTTCTTTTCTGGTGACAACACCAGAGGTGTGGGTCTCTGATCAAGGAGGGGGCGAGGGCGGTTTTCCCCTTCTGGCAGGTCCTGGCAGGCTGGTGATCAAAGATGCCATCATGATCGGTGCCGCATTGTGGAGCGCAACGGACTTTGCGCGTATCGCAGTGCGGCACAACCACCAGGAGGCAGCAACGACGGGGTAATTCCCATCACCCTACAGGTGCACGAGGCTAATCTTTCACCCGCTCGCGTGCATGACGCTGCCTCCGTATCTGGGTGTGATACAGCCTGCAGGATACCTTCCATGTTCTTTATCACATTCAGTAGAGTGGAGGTTCAGTCGTGAGCGCGCCTACAGTGAAGATTCTTGGCGCGGGTGTTATCGGTCGTCTTTTGGTTGTCGCCGGTTCACCATTTACACGTTGAACTTGAACTCCACCACGTCACCATCGTGCATAACGTAGTCTTTGCCTTCTTGGCGGACTTTGCCGCGCGCTCGGGCTTCCGTCATGGATCCACACTCACTGAGGTCGTCGAAGGAGGCGATTTCTGCCTTGATGAATCCTCGCTCGAAATCAGAGTGGATCACCCCAGCAGCCTGAGGCGCCGTATCACCCTGGTGAATAGTCCACGCACGCGCTTCCTTCGGCCCCGCCGTGAGATAGGTCTGCAACCCCAAGGTGGCAAATCCGGCGCGGGCCAGCTTATCCAAACCTGGCTCGTCTTGCCCCACCGATGCCAACAACTCTGCGGCTTCGTCGTCATCCAGTTCGAGGAGCTCAGCCTCCGTCGCTGCGTCCAGGAAGACCGCCTGCGCTGGGGCTACCAGCTCCGCCAATTGCTTCTTCTTCGCCTCGTCGTTCAGGACAGCTTCGTCAGCGTTGAAGACATAGAGGAACGGCTTCGCAGTGAGGAGGTTCAGCTCGGCCAACGCCCCACGGTCAATCGAATCCTGCGCAGAGAATAAGGTCCGCCCGTCCTCCAGGACCGTGAGCGCTTCACGGACAGCATCCAATTGCGCTGCCTTGTCCTTATCTTTCTTCGCTTCCTTTTCCAAACGTGGAATGGCTTTCTCCACCGTTTGCAGATCCGCCACGATGAGTTCTGTCTCAATGACCTCAATGTCACTGGATGGGTCCACCTTGCCATCCACATGCACGACGTCCTCGTCAGTAAAAGCGCGAACAACCTGACAGATCGCATCGGCCTCGCGAATATTAGCGAGGAACTGGTTGCCCAGGCCTTCTCCTTCAGATGCACCCTTCACAATGCCGGCAATATCAACAAACGACACCGTCGCCGGGAGGACCGCGGCAGAACCAAAAATCTCCGCCAAACGCATCAACCGTGGGTCAGGAAGTTCCACCACACCAACGTTCGGCTCAATCGTCGCGAAAGGGTAGTTCGCGGCCAGGACATCGTTGCGGGTCAGAGCATTGAAGAGGGTGGATTTTCCCACGTTAGGGAGGCCGACAATTCCGAGGGTAAGACTCATGCCCCACATCCTACGTGCAGCCAGTGACACAACCGAAGCGGGGCACAATATCGACGGGTGTGGCACCATGCCGGAGAATAAGGGTGATTCACCCCATCGGGGTGGATATCGCGTGGTGCTATTATTTTCACGGCTGATCGCACCACCACCCCGGTGCGGAATCGGCTTGCGTCCCCCACCCTTGAGGACAGACCCATTTCCCATTACGGCAATCCCTATCGAGCAGCGCGCACGTGCATGTACGCCGCCTGACGACTCGGTTGGTGGTACGCCCCAGTGGAAAGGCATTTTTATATGTCCCACTCCTCCTCAGAGAGCGGCGCGTCGGCCACGACGCGTGAAACGTTTTCGTCCCGCTCGGCCTTCCTTTTAGCTGCTATTGGCTCGGCTGTTGGCTTAGGCAATATTTGGCGCTTCCCGTACGTGGCGTATTCCAATGGTGGCGGCGCGTTTCTCATTCCCTACATCATCGCTTTGCTCACTGCGGGTATTCCTTTGTTGTTTCTGGATTACACGATGGGGCATCGTTTCCGCGGATCTGCCCCTCTCGTCTTCAAGCGTGTCAGTGGGTGGACGGAGCCGATCGGCTGGATCCAGGTTGGCATCGCATTCTTTATTTCCATTTATTATGCGGCCATTATTGGGTGGGCTGGGCTGTATACCATCAAATCTTTCACCCGTGGGTGGGGCAACAAGCCCGATTCCTATTTCTCCCATCAGTTTCTCCATTCCGATGCGACACAGACCTTTTCGACGTCAATTGTGTGGCACATTGCGATCGCATTGGCTCTCGTGTGGGTGGCTACCATCATTGTGTTGGCGATGGGGGTCGATGAAGGCATTGGCAAGGTATCTAAGCTTTTCATGCCCTTGCTGACGGTGTTATTCCTGGTCGTGGTGATCTATGCGCTGTTCATGGATGGTGCATCGAAAGGGTTGGACGCTCTCTTCACGCCGAAATGGTCGGCTCTGGCGGACACTGAGGTGTGGGTAGCTGCCTACGGTCAGATTTTCTTTTCGTTGTCAGTCGGATTCGGCATCATGCTGACTTACTCATCCTACTTGAAGCCACGTACGAATCTCACGGGCACTGGCTTGGTCACTGGCTTTGCCAATTCGGGTTTTGAACTCCTTGCCGGTATCGGCGTGTTTGCCGCGTTGGGGTATATGGCGACTCAGGAGGGCGTACCTGTGGACAAGGTTGTCTCCAATGGCATTGGTCTGGCATTCGTGGCCTTCCCGACGATCATCAATTCCATGCCTGGTGGCGCTATTTTCGGCGTTCTTTTCTTCGGGTCACTGGCTATCGCCGGGTTCACGTCACTATTTTCCCTGCTTGAGGTTGTTGTGTCTGCGGTGAAGGATAAGCTGGACCTCGATCGTAAGAGTGCTGCCATCGGTACTGGCTTTGTCATGGGTGTTATTTCTCTGGCCCTGTTTTCCACGACATCAGGACTATCCACTCTGGACATCATTGATAAGTACACAAATAATGTCGGCATTATCTGTATTTCGTTGATTTCCATCCTGTGCATTGATTGGATTTTGCGTCGACTCGACGAATTTTCCCTTCACCTCAACGCGGTGTCGTCGTTCCAGGTGAATAATTTCTGGCGGATCTGTGTCACGAATGTCACGCCCATCATCCTTGGTTACACGCTTATCCAGGAACTTCAGAACCTTTTCACCTCCAACTATGGTGGTTATTCTAATCAACAGATTGATGTGTATGGGTGGGGTGTCATTGGTCTGATCGTTGTTGTTGCGTTCATGATGTCCGTCGCGCCGTGGCGTGGTAATCCGTCACTTTCTGGTCCTCCCGGTACTGATTTCGGCGTCGAATTTAATGTCCAGCAGCGAATTGTGACTCCACAAAAACATGAGGATCGTCAAGCCGGGTTTGCTGCCGAGCAACGCATACGTCATCACAACCATGTCGAACCTGTCGTTTTTGCTCGGGAAGGCTCAGATGATCCCCACTGTGTGCACGATGCAGAGGGCACAACAGCTGCAGATGGGGCAACGAGTGTGGGTGCACCTCAGGGAAAGGATGCAGATCAATGAGCGGAACCGCTGTCATGATGATGACTCTCTTTATGCTGGTAATTTGGGGGGGGCTTGCTGCCAGCACGTATTCGCTGATGAAGAACCCCGATGAGACCTCGGGGAGGCTCGGTGACGACCCCAATGCTACCGACGAGAAGCTCTACGATCAGGGTTATTAGCACCACGTTTGTTTCACCTGGAAGAAGAGGCCACATTTCTTCGTCTGAATAGTGCACAATGGGTCGTAATGATGAACTCTTCTTCCAATCCAGAACCACTGCGCGCCTCCGATTCGACCGCTCCGCTCAGTCGAGAGCGTACGACGCAATTAGCTAACCGTGATACGGCTGATCATGTGATGGGTGTGCCGTACTACGCTCATGCGCCGCTCACAGAGGCAAGCCGGTCGGCCTCCATCGCCGTGAATGTCAAGCGCTTAGCGGTGTGGTGTTTACGTTTCCTGGCTATCGCACTGGCTGCTGTTGTTCTCTGGTATGGGTTGGGCCTCATGTGGAGTGCGATTCTTCCCGTGGTGATCTCCATCATTGTCTGTACTCTTTTGTGGCCGCCCGTTAACTGGCTCACCACACGCGGTGTTCCTCATTCCCTGTCGGCCATCGTGATCATTCTTGGCTCGGCTATCGTTGTCATCGGCACCCTTACCCTTGTGACCACTAGTGCTATCAACCAGTCAGAAGAATTGGCTCACCGTGCGTCCCATTCCTTGCGAGAAACTAAAGAGGCGCTCAACGGCCCTCCGCTAAACATTAAAGATAACCAGCTCAATCAAGCGTTTGATCAAGCTTCCTCTCATCTTCAGGAGCATTCGGGCTCGCTGTTTAGTTCGGTCTTGTCCGGCGCGTCCACCGCGTCATCAGTAACAGTGACGCTGGGCATCGTTCTTATGTTGACCTTCTTCTTTCTCAATGATGGGCACAAATTTCTGCCGTGGGTTGACCGCCAATTCTCCGGTTCGATCGGTACACATCTTCACGAGGTGCTCGCTCGGTCATGGAAAGCTCTCGGTGGGTTTATTCGGGCACAGGCGATCATTTCATTCCTCAACTCGATCTTTATCGCTGTCGGGTTATCGATTCTTCATGTACCACTCGCCCTTGCTCTCGCGGTGCTCAACTTTTTCTGCGGTTTCATCCCAATTTTCGGCGCGTTTGTGGCCGGGGCTGTTGCTGTTGTCATCGCTTTCGTCGCTAATGGCTGGATATCTGCGCTTCTTACTGCGTTGCTCATTGTGTTGGTTCACCAAATTGAAGGCAATGTCCTCTCCCCCATCCTGCAGTCACGAGCAATGAACCTCCACCCCGTCATTATTTTGGCCTCTGTTGCTATTGGAGGAAGCGTCTATGGGGTCATCGGCGCGTTCCTCGCCGTGCCGTGTGCAGCCGTCGCAGCTGTTTTCTTACGGTATGCCAACGAACAAATAGATTGTCATGTTGTTGATCCTGTGGCACCAGTCGTCGATCCTGACACCGTCGCTCCTGCAGAGCGCAAGGAGGAGAACAAGTAATGGCACTGTTCACACGGAGAAAAAAACACGGAGACCGCGCCGAGCACGCCGATGCTGAACACCAGGTTGAACACCGCCCGGTAGTGAATCCGTCCGATGCCCCTCACGATCGCCTCGCTGTCATTGGTGACATGGTCTCGGTGTCCGCAGCGTGGTCAATTCGACTTGTTCTCCTCATTGCGGGTGGGATCGTCGGATGGAGAGCGATTGGCTTGCTGTGGCGTGGTGTTCTCCCGATCTTGATCGCGTTAATTATCTGTACGTTGCTGTGGGTTCCGACCAGTTGGATGCGTAAGGCGCATTGTCCGCGGTGGCTTGCTGCGCTGGTCTCGGTCCTTGGGGCTTTGGCGGTTATTGTTGGCCTCTTTAGTCTCGTCGCGCCCAGCGCTGTCGATCAGTCGTCCCAACTAGCGGATCAATCCATCAAAGGATTAGAGAAGGTTCATAACTATGTTCAAGGTCCTCCTTTTAATCTGAATGACCAGCAGATCAACAACTATCTCGCCGAGGGAATCTCTAAGATCCAATCCAGCTCTGACAAGATCATCACCGGAGTGGTGACTGGTGTGAACAAGGCTTCGGACCTCGCCGTCATGCTGGGCATTGTCTTGATGATTACGTTCTTCTTCCTCAAGGACGGCGACCGGTTCCTCCCGTGGTTGGGGAAAATCTCTGGTACACGGGGTGAAGGTCATATTGTTGAGCTTCTCCAGCGTTCGTGGACAACGCTGGGCGGGTTTATTCGTGCTCAAGCAGTGGTGTCCCTCATCGATGCGTTCTTTATCGGGCTTGGGCTTGTTATCCTCAAGGTTCCACTCGCTCTACCTTTGGCCATCATGACGTTCATGGGTGGCTTCATCCCCATCGTTGGTGCGATTGTGGCCGGTGCCGTCGCTGTGCTTATTGCCTTGGTGTCTAACGGGTTGACTACTGCGCTGATCGTGTTGGCCATTATTCTCGCTGTCCAGCAGCTTGAAGGAAATGTGCTCTCCCCCATGCTGCAGTCGAAGGCAATGAACCTTCACCCAGTTATTGTTCTCTTGTCGGTTACTGTCGGTAGTGATCTATACGGAATTATCGGCGCATTCTTGGCTGTACCAGTAATAGCTACTATTGCAGTATGGTTACGATACTTTAGTGAACTTATCGATAACGACGTTACTGATCGGAAGAAAGAGCTAAGCAATCATCACCACTCTGGTCCTGTGCACCAGGACCACGAGATGAAACCAACAACGCCCGCCACCGGTCTGTCTACCAATAAATAGGCCTCAAACGGGTACCCTATTTGCCTGTGTCAGAATATCGAACTCCTGCTGCCTCCTCGAAGAACTCTTCGGGGCGCTCCAACAGCAACGACAATCGGACCTGGGGTATGCCCTTGTGGGCACCTCTGGCGATCATCGCTGCCTCGATGGCGACAGGCATGCTCATCAGTTCGGCCGGCGAAGGCCTCCTTAACCGGTGGTATTTCATCTTCTTCATCGTGTCGTCCATCGCGACCACTCTGTTCGTCGCTGTCCATGGGCTTTTTTTCACGGTATGTGCTCAGCCGATCCTTTTTACCGTCCTCACACCAGTGTTTTCGATTCTTGCAGGAAAGCTCAGCGGGCATTCCGATGCTGTCGGGATATTTTCCAAGACGTCTCTGTTGGCCAGCTTTTTTCCCGTCGTTCAACATTTCTTTGCGCTCTTATGGACCGTCATTCTCAGCACCATCATCGCCGTTGTACGCATCTGGTTGTCTCAACGCCATTCGTCACATAGTGATGCGCATCATTGTGTAACGACAAGTCGTGTGCGCCGCGAGACAATCCAGTCGCAACGCAACAGTAGTCGTTCTCCGCGCTCTCGCCGCTCCGATGAGCGTGGTTCTGGGGGCATCTATACGCACACAGAGCCGACACGTCGGGATTCTACGCGGTCAGTTCGACCGTCGCGGAGCCAACAGGCACGGGACTACGATGTTCGCCGACGGCGGGATGAACCCGAGGAACGGAGTCGCCGTCAGGGGAATCGCGAGTCGTACCGGCATCCTTCTCCGGACTACGTCAACCCTGAACCCCCGCCATATCCGTCGAGGAGGTTTACTCCGCGAACATACCGGCCAGAAGACAATGCCTCGACTTTGCCTCCGCGTACGACGCGGCCACGGCATACGCGTCGGGGCTGACCACCATTACAGTAGGAGATATGACCGCGAATCAGGATCCGAGTGTTTCTGTGCCCTCTGCGTGTGGCGGGGGGCCCACCTCTCCGGAGGCGCCATGGCCTGTACGCATCGTCAATCGGAAGATCGGAGACTGGATTTCCCGGCTCGGTTCTGTGTGGGTGGAAGGCCAGCTCACTCAGATGAAGCGGACGCGGTACTGGACATTTCTTACTCTGCGCGACATTGAGGCGGAAATGTCGATTGAGCTGATTTCGAAAAATGCTCTTATCGAATCGTTTTCTGCTCCTTTGTCACATGGCGACCGAATTGTTGTTCTAGGTAAGCCCACGTATTCGTTGGGTCGTGGCCAGCTCAAGCTATCTATTACTGATATTCGCGCGGTGGGGGTTGGTGAGTTGCTTGCTCGTATTGAACAGCTCCGCGCTATTCTGGCCGCTGAGGGTTTGCTTGCACCTGAGCGAAAAAAGCCGCTTCCGTTTCTTCCTCGCCGTATCGGCCTTATTACTGGCCAGGGTTCGGCAGCGGAGCGAGATGTCATATCGATTGCTCATGAGAGGTGGCCTGCGGTGAACATCCGGACACTACATCCGCCGGTTCAGGGGGCACAGGCTGTTGCTGAGATTACAGAGGCTCTTACTGTTCTTGACAACGATCCTGCTGTCGATGTGATCATCGTTGCACGTGGCGGCGGTTCCGTTGAAGATCTTCTTCCTTTTTCCGACGAAAGCCTTGTGCGCCATGTGACGACTCTGAGGACGCCGGTGGTGAGTGCGATCGGCCACGAAACAGACAATCCTGTTCTTGATGACGTGGCAGATCTCCGGGCCGCTACCCCGACGGATGCGGCGAAACGTGTGGTCATTGATATGACTGCCGAGCGTGACGGTCTCCAGGTGCTCCGGGAGCGCGGACGGCGGGCAATCATTCGGTGGCTGGATTATGAGCGCGATCGGCTCGATGATGTCCGTCAGCGGCCGGTCATCGCGGACCCGATGACCGTGATCCGCCGTCACACCGACGATATGGCGAGGGATGTGGCGTCGATGAGGCGAAACATCACTGTGCTCCTGGAGAGGGCGCATGCTGACGTTGCCCGTCTGCGTGGGCAAGTGTCAGCCTTGGGCCCGTCGGCCACACTGGCTCGTGGCTACTCGATTGTGCAGGTGCACAGACCTGGTGGAACTTTGGACGTTGCTACGTCGATTGAGCACACTCCGCCGGGCTCTCAGTTGCGTATCCGACTTACTGACGGGTCCATCGTGGCGGCGACAATGTCTACGTCACCTGCCACATAGGTGTGAACGCTGGTAGACGACAGTATTGCAGGCTATGGCTACTCAACTACGAAAGAATTGACTCATGGCATCTGATCACAACACCCCTGATTCCTTCACCATCGGCTCGGGGACTGCGCATCCGACTTTCGCCCCGATTGACGAGCTGTCGTATGAGGATGCGCGGCAGGAGCTTGTTGAGGTGGTGCGTATCCTGGAGTTAGGTCACATGAGCCTCGATGAATCGCTGATGTACTGGGAACGTGGTGAAGCGTTGGCTCGTAGGTGTGAGGATTATCTTGACGGTGCGCGTCAGCGTGTTGAGAAACTGATAGTTGTGGATGCTCAGTCGGCGGGTGGCGATGTGAGGGGCGACGATGATTCCTCCGATGAGTTTTCTTCTTAGTGGGAGGCTTGTGCTGGTGTGGCGTTTTGAATAGCTTTCGCCATTGTTGAGAATTCTGTGGGAGTGCCGGTTCCGGACACGGCCCATCTCACGTTGGTGTCATCGGCGATCCATGCTGGCCGGATATCATCGTCCGGCCCGGTGAAGATATGCCAGGTTGTTCCGTCAATGTTCTTTGTTTCATGTTCGGTGCGCGCTTGTCCGTCGAGTGTGTGGGCAATGTCCTCGACGGTGGCGTCGGTTTGAACAAGTCGAATCCAATTTTTGTCATGGACCCATCCAACTGACGAACTTGAGTGTCCGTTGAGGTTAATGCGGAGCGCTGAGTTCGGGATCCAGGTGTCGGGAGATGCAGGTATCCGGATGGGATAGTGTGCTGATCGTGCTTCGGTTCTCAAGAAGGTGGTGTAGTCGACGCGTGTGACCGTGCCTTCTTTGGGGTTTCCCGGCTGGTAGTGGCATAGGCCTGTTCCTCCGACGACGATGAACATCACGATGAGCATGACTCCGAGTGAGATGATCATGTCGCGGCTATCTTGGAAGATCCTTGGCTTCTCGACCTTTTTCGTGCGCACGCGAATGATTATGGCGGTTGTGAGTTGGTGATCACAACATGACGGTGGGGTCCACACTGCTTCGTGGTGAAATCGTGTGGTGGTCTTCGGAGTTTTTCAAAAATGTTGCTGTTTTTGCCCCTATTTGGGCGGGAGGGTACTCAGTTAATAGGCTCAGAGGTGAAACAATGGGGATGATCGACCACATCATTGATGATCGACCTCATCACTAACGCCGTACAGGAGGCATGTGCCACCCATGAGTAAAAATAATCAAACCCCACCCGATCGTAACCTTGCAATGGAATTGGTCCGAGTGACGGAAGCTGCTGCCCTTGCCTCTGGGCGGTGGGTTGGCCGTGGACAGAAGAATGAAGGCGATGGCGCTGCTGTCGATGCTATGCGGCAGATGATCAACACTGTCGAGATGAATGGTGTTGTCGTCATCGGCGAGGGTGAGAAAGATGAAGCTCCGATGCTCTTCAATGGTGAGGAGGTGGGAACTGGTGAAGGGCCTGATATTGACATCGCTGTTGACCCTGTTGATGGCACGACCTTGATGGCTGAGGGTCGTCAGAATGCTATTTCTGTTCTTGCCGCTGCTGAGCGCGGGACTATGTATGACCCGTCGGCTGTGTTCTATATGAAGAAGATTGCGGTTGGTGCGGAAGCGCGCGGTGTCGTTGATGTTAACGCTCCGGTGAAGGATAATATTCGCGCTGTTGCTCATGCGAAGGGTAAGCGCCCCTCGGATATCACGGTTGTTGTGCTGGATCGACCCCGTCATGAACGTCTTATCCATGAGATTCGGGGTGCTGGTGCGAAGGTTCGTTTGATTCATGATGGTGACGTTGCTGGTGCAGTGGCTGCTGCTCAAGACCAGTCTCAAAACAGTATTGACATCATGATGGGGATTGGGGGCACTCCCGAAGGCATTATTTCGGCCTGTGCAATGCGATGTATGGAGGGTGAGATCCAGGGTGTGCTCGCTCCGCGCAACGATGAAGAGAAGCAGAAGGCGCTGGATGCTGGCCATGATTTGGGTAAGGTCTTGACCACTGAGGATTTGGTTCGTTCGGAGAACTGTTTCTTCGTTGCGACGGGTGTGACGAATGGGGATATGCTTCGTGGTGTCACCTATTCACAGCGCGGTGCTATTACGCGTTCCCTGGTGATGCGTTCGAAGTCTGGTACTGTCCGTATGATTGAGTCGCATCATCAGTTGTCGAAACTGGAAGAATACGCTGTTGTTGATTACAGCTAGCAGGCTGTTCTATCGTTGTTGTTTCGAATAGTTGTTGTGGGCCCTCGGTGATGAGGGCCCTTTTTCGTATTCCATATTGATCCGTGTGATCTACATCTTTTCGTCTACGGTGATCACACATTTCGTCTCGTGATGAGCCATACTGTAAAGCGGCATGTGATTCTGTCACTGTGCAGATAATCCTCATAGCAATGATGAAGGTGGGACATACATAACATGAGCGATCAGGAATTCCGCATCGAACACGACACCATGGGTGAGGTCAAGGTTCCGGCGGCAGCGTTGTGGCGTGCACAGACGCAGCGTGCGGTGGAAAATTTCCCGGTGTCGGGACGCGGTCTTGAACATGCACAGATACGCGCGATGGGTTTGTTGAAGGCCGCGTGTGCGCAGGTCAATGTGGATCGTGGTCTTCTTTCTGAGGAGAAGGGTCAGGCCATTATTGCGGCGGCTACTGAGATTGCCGAAGGGGAGCATGACAACGAGTTCCCGATTGATGTTTTTCAGACGGGTTCTGGGACGTCGTCGAATATGAACACGAATGAGGTTATTGCGTCGATTTGTCAGAACAATGGGGTTGAGGTTCATCCGAATGATGATGTCAATATGGGGCAGTCATCGAATGATACGTTCCCTACGGCGACGCATGTGGCGACAACGGAGGCGGCGGTGAAGGACCTTCTTCCGTCGTTGTCGACGCTGTATTCCTCGTTGGCTGCGAAGGCGAAGGAGTGGGGCGAGGTCGTTAAGTCGGGTCGTACGCATTTGATGGATGCGGTGCCGGTGACGTTGGGTCAGGAGTTTTCGGGTTATGCTCGTCAGATTGAGGCGGGCATTGAGCGTGTGAAGGCTACACTGCCCCGTGTGGGTGAGCTTCCGATTGGTGGTACGGCGGTGGGTACCGGGTTGAATACGACGGCTGATTTCGGTGAGAAGGTGACCGCTGAGTTAGTGAGGCTCACTGGCGTGGAGGAGCTTCGTCCGTGCGTGAACCATTTTGAGGCTCAGGCGAACCGTGATGGACTGGTGGAGATCTCTGGTGCGTTGCGCACGATTGCAGTGTCATTGAACAAGATTGCCAATGATATTCGCTGGATGGGCTCTGGCCCGCTGACGGGTCTGGGTGAGATTCATTTGCCTGATTTGCAGCCGGGTTCGTCGATCATGCCGGGCAAGGTTAATCCGGTGATCTGTGAGACGGCGACGCAGGTCGCGTGCCAGGTGATTGGTAATGATGCGGCTATCGCTGCTGGTGGTATGCAGGGTGCGTTTGAGTTGAATGTGTTCATTCCGATGATGGCGCGCAATGTGCTGGAGTCGATTCGTTTACTGTCTTCCACCGCGGTGATTTTTGCTGAGAAGATGGTGGATGGCATTAAGCCGAACACTGAGCACATGCGTACGTTGGCGGAGTCGTCACCGTCGATTGTGACGCCGTTGAATAGTGCGATCGGCTATGAGGCTGCTGCGAAGGTTGCGAAGACTGCGTTGAAGGAAGGCAAGACGATCCGCCAGACGGTGATTGATCTTGGATTTGTCGATGGCGAGAAGCTTACAGAGGAGGAACTGGATAAGCGCCTTGATGTCCTCGCTATGGCGAACACTGATCGTGATCAGTAGGTGTCAGGTTTCGTCGTGGCAGTGATGACGTGATCGTGATGGGCGGTGGCCTGGTGTTGTAGTGATGATCAGGTGCCGTCTGCGTTCGCAGTGGGCCGCCGTGTCTGGTGGCCCTTTTTTATATGTGTGGTCAGGTGTACTCTACCAACGCTGGTTTTCTTCACTCGATGCAGAGTTACACACATTGTAAAGTTGCACATAGTGCATTATTGCGTATAGTGAACAGCTGTGGACACCGCCATCACTTATCTCACCGCCGACGGGGACGACGCACCCCGCGGCCTTCGGGAACGCAAGCGCCTAGAAACACTATGTGCCATCGAGGATCACGCCACGCGGCTAGTCCTAGAGAAGGGATACGAAGCCGTCACCGTCGAGGACATCGTCGACGCAGCTAATATCTCGAAGCGTACATATTTCAACTACGTTGATTCCAAAGAAACCGCCGTTGTAGGGCATCCCATCGTGGATATTCCTGACGACATCCGCGAAAAATTCCTCACTGGTGACCCTCGCCATTTGATTGTGAACTTGATGGATCTCATTCTTGAGACCAGCGTTGCATCACGAGGTCGCAACGATGAATTCTCCGCGTTGTTACTCAAACGTCGGAAAAAAATCTTCCGCGCGAACCCTAACATCGCAGCCCCCCAGTTCGGGCTCATCATTCAAAGGTTCCACAACATTGTGGAGCTCGTTGATGAATTCTTCACCCTCCACCCCCATGTCCGGTCACTACCGAAAGCGGTGTTCCCTGACGCCACACCGGACGCCGATCCTGCTGATGGCGCCTCCGAGGAAGCCGTCGCTCTCACAATTTTGTGCCAGGACGCCGTCAAGGTGGGAACCCTACGGTGGACTCAGCAACCAGATGGCCCCCATGGGCAGCGTCGCCTCCGACACTGTTGCCTCGGAGCATTATCCCTATTTTACAGCGTTTTAGGAGCACCGCCGCCGGAATGCCTAGCGACCCGCACATCACACATCCACGATCACAACGAACGAGAGGAGGAGGCACAGTGAGCTCCACAGCTGTGAATGCCCCAACGACGAACCAGAGTCACATTCCCGCCGTGATGGTAGCCATCTTGTCGGCAATGTTGCTCGCCAGTTTGGATCAAATGCTGTTTTCCACCGCCCTTCCGACCATCGTCGGCGACCTCGGCGGTGTGGAGCATATGTCATGGGTCATAACCTCGTATCTGTTGTGCCAGACGATTATGATGCCGATTTACGGCAAACTCGGCGACCAAGTGGGCCGCAAACCGGTCTTTATCGGCGCAATCGTTATCTTTCTGGTGGGTTCAGTCATTGGTGGGCTCTCACAATCGATGATGCAACTGATTATCGGTCGTGGTATCCAGGGCATCGGCGGCGGTGGCCTCATGATTCTGTCGCAGGCCATCATGGCCGACGTCGTTCCTCCACGTTCACGAGGGAAATACGCGGGCTGGATCGGTTCTGTCTTTGGCGTATCGTCTGTTCTTGGCCCCGTGTTGGGTGGCTGGTTTACCGACGGCCCTGGTTGGCGATGGGCTTTCTGGATTAACCTCCCTATTGGTTTCCTCGCAGTTGCGATCGCCGTTGTTGCGTTGAAATTACCCAAGCGTGGTAACGGTTTCTCACTGGATTATTTCGGCATTGTTGTCATGGCAACGGCTGCGTCGTGCCTGATTCTTTTCACCTCTTGGGGTGGCAATGAATACGCGTGGGGCTCCCCGACGATCATCGGTTTAGAGATCGGCGCTGTCGTCGCTGCCATCATTTTTGTCTTCATTGAGCTGCGTGCTACAGATCCACTGATCCCCATGTCATTGTTTAAAAACAGGAATTTTAATCTCGTCACGGTAGGTGGTTTATGTGTGGGGATCGTCATGTTCGGCGTGATGGTCTATATGCCGACATACTTCCAAATGGTTCACAATATGAATCCCACGACCTCCGGTTTCATGATGATTTCCATGATGGTCGGGTTGATGGGCACGTCGATCAGCGTGGGCAATGTGGTGACGCGAACAGGTAAATATCGAATCTATCCACCTATCGGTATGGCTATCGTTGTTGTCGCATGCCTTCTTTTTCACCGGATCACGACTGACTCGTCCCTGTGGTACCTCGGTTTCTGCCTTTTCGTGTTCGGTGTGGGTCTGGGCATGACGATGCAGGTTTTGATCTTGGTGGTTCAAAACTCGTTTTCGATCCAGAAAGTAGGCGTTGCAACGGGGAGTAACAACTTCTTCCGCCAGATCGGTTCGTCGTTGGGCGCGGCATTGGTTGGTGGTATTTTCACGAATCGGATCACAGACTTAGTAGCGCACCGTATGCCGGCCGCGATGGCTCAATTACCCCCGGATATTCAGCAAAAATTCTCCCACAAGTCGAGCAGTCTCAATGCCAGTAGCCTCACTCCGGATATCGTTGGGTCCCTGCCTACCCCTCTCAAAACAATGTTTATGGGAGCGTACAACGATGCTTTGACTCCAGTGTTCCTAGTGGTGATTCCGTTCGCTATTCTCGCGTTGGTATTGTTCACTCTCATTCGGGAAGAGACGCTGCGAACCTCAGTATAGGGACTGGTTGACCGCACCCGTCTCGGTGAGAGTCCACCGGTGGGTGTGGCAGTTTTTACAGTAGTTTTTCGTATATGGTGCACCGTCGATATTGGTCAGCCCACGGCCCATGTTCCATCCATCCGTGGCGATGGAGTGTTCCCACTTTTCTAAACCCTGCTTTTGCATGAAGAGCTTGTGATGCTGAGTTTTCATCGTAGATCCATGCTGTTATTGTCCATGCGCCCCATTCTTTCGCTTTCGCGGTACAGTGCGCCAACAGGGCCGTCCCGACTCCGCGACCAGCTGCATCAGGATCAATGTAGATCGAGTCTTCTAAAAAACCACCTAGTGAGGGGCGGTGGTAAAAGGGCATGAGGGAAACCCATCCGAGGATGCGTCCGTCAGCTTCGGCAACAAAGCATAGTTCTCTAATTTTCTTGTCGGTGAACTCTTCCCAAGTCACAGGAGCGGATTCGTAGGCCCCATTGCCGGTGTCTAGCCCGGCTTGGTGAATGCGCGCTACTTCTGGATAGTCGTCGGAGGTCATGGGGCGGATGGTTCCTGTGAACATTGCTGCCATAAACGCCCATTGTGCCATTTACGCTGCAATTTTTCCCGGCGACGTAGAATATACGGTGGTGACCGTGCGATGGTCAGCGAACTACCGCGAGGACCGTGGCGTACGCCCACGCACGATCCCGACAAGGTTCTGTATATCCTCGTTATCCCGGGCTTGCAGCCATACCATGGCGAGCTGGGTCGGGTGCCCATCATCCAGAGCCACGTCGACGACACCTCGCTTGTTCATCACTTTAAGCAACGGTCGCGGGGCAATCACGATGCCAACGTTGGCAGCAACCACATCAAGTGCTGCGCGAACATCGGGAATGCTGACTGCGCCGTGGGGCATGGCGGGTTGCCACATGATCTTTTCATCCTCAAGGTCGCGCATACCGACAGCCGGAAAAAGTGACATCGGATGATCCTTCGGGACTGCAACGCCTGGCTGTTCCTCGTAGAGCTCGATAAGGTGGATCCTCTTCCCTCTCGCTTCAGCATCACTGACAACCCCGTCTCGTCCGCGACCGTCCATGCGGATAAATGCCACGTCCGCGTGTTCACGTAAGACGTATGGCAGAGGATCATCGACGACGGCAGAGGCAATGCGAACGGTGTAGGGGGTGTCCTGCTGGTCACGAGAGGTGGCTATCTGGCGTCGCGTGCGACCACGAGGTCGTTCGCCGTGGCGTTCGTCAAAACGTCGGAACCATTTATCCGGAAGTAATCCCGGGACGAAGACTACTTTGAGATATTCGGTCATGAGCAGATCGTAGCGCACCATACAATGCGAATTGTTCGGGGCGAACCAATGTGGTGTTCATGATTGACAGCGATTGGTCTGTTATGCGTTACGCTGGTTCGCATGAACGCTGAACCTGCAGATACAGACCACACCCCGACAACGCACCGCTCCCCTGCTGCTTCCTCTGCGCAACAGCCGTCGAGTCTCCGTATGAAGCCTACGACGGCCGCGAAGAAGTTAAATATCTTCCTCCCGGCGGCGCCCGAAGATTTTCAACAAGCGGCGCTCACGCACGTCGAGTTCGTGGAGTTGCAGAACAATCCTCCCCAGTGGCTGCAGGATCTGCGAGCCCATGGGCCCCACCCGCGCGCCGAGGTTGCTCGAAAATTGGGGGTCACCGCTGCGGCGCTGAAGCGGAATGACATGGATAAAGCGCTAACGACGGCTGAGATTAAAGAACTCTTAGCCAACCAACCGCAATGGCTCCGGGAGGCGCGTACTTCATTGGCCCAGGAGCGCGAACGTCGTCATACGGCGAATGAGCGCCGCGCATAGTGCTCTGCTCCGTGGGTTCTCTTAGACTGCCATTGGGACCCCTATCTTCTGAAACTTCCTCTGTTCTGAAGGACAGGGCATCGAGCCGTCGCACGACTCAGGGGTTCTACTTCCCCGTGAACTCCGGTTTCCTCTTGTCAACGAACGCTCGGACTGCCTCGCGGTGGTCCGCGGTCGCAGCAAGGCGTGCTTGGGCAGCTGCTTCGGCAGCTGCGGCAGACATCACAGCAGATTGATCCTTGACCAGTGCTTTGATTTCACTAAGCGCTGCCGTCGGCCCATTGCCTAGTGTGAGTGCGAGAGTAGTCGCTGCATCGTCAGCACGGTCATCGTCGACGACGTCGGTAACGAGCCCCAGTTCGAGGGCATGCTTAGCGGTCAACCGCTCATCACGAAAGAGGATGTCCAGAGCTTTCGCCGGGCCAACAAGTGAGGTCAGTGTGTGTGACAACCCACAATCAGAGGCTAGCCCCACACCAGTAAAAGAACCGGAAAATGATGCTTTCCGGGATGCGACGCGGAAGTCACAGTTCAGCGCCAAGGACCATCCTGCTCCAGCGGCGGGGCCGGAAATCGCAGCCACGACAGGTACACGAATAGAGAGCAGTGCCTCCACCATGGGGTTGTATTCATCAACAACTTTGCCCATGCCTTCGCCGGTGGTGAGGTCATGGAGATGCTCATTGAGGTCTTGTCCCACGCAGAATGACGGCCCTGTTGCGGTGACAAGGACCGCACGGACCGCCGCCTCATCAGCTGCTGCACGGAACGCATCCCGCAGGTGCAGCCGCAGGTCCTTATTCACCGCATTGTAGCTCTCAGGACGATTCAGCGTGATGACGCGGACTATGCCATGGGGGGCAGCAACTGGGTCAGTCGATGTTCCCGTCGACACGTCTAGGTTCTCGATGACCACATCATGGTCCTTAGACATCAGAGCCCTTTCTCGGTTCCATTATGCGCGATACATCTGCCTGGCGTGTCGCGAGGATGGTTACGCTTACCCGGCACTGCCCTGCAATACCACTCGAATTCACGCTGATCGCCCATCACGCTACGTGCCAGTCAAGCATTACTTTCCTGCGCCTTTGCCGAGACGGCGGGCGATGATTTCTTTCATGATCTCATTGGGGCCACCGTAGATGGGTTGCACACGGGTATCCAGATAGTGCGTCGCGATGGGGTATTCGAGCATGAAGCCGTAGCCACCATGCATCTGAACGGCGTTGTTGACGACTTCAACCTGTAGATCAGTAGTCCAGTACTTGGCCATGGCAGCCGTTGTTTCGTCGAGTTCGCCTTTAACCTTGGCTTCGATGCAGGCATCGACAAACGACTGTGCCGCTTGGATCTTGGTTGCTAATTCGGCCAGCATCCATCCGTAAGCCTGGTGGTCAACCAAGCGTTTACCGAAGGTTTTACGGTCTTGGCTGTGTTGGTAGACAAGATCGAAAGCACGACGTGAGGTTGCCACAGAGCCAACGGCGATGGACAGGCGCTCCTGGGCGAGGTTGCGTCGAAGATAGCCAAAACCTGCCCCCTCTTCACCGAGGAGGTTGTCCGCTGGAACCTTGACGTTCTCAAAGGACAGCTCCGCTGTGTCTTGCGCTTTGAGTCCCACTTTCTTCAAGGGGCCAGCCTTGGTGTAGCCCTCCATACCGTCCTCGACGATAAGAAGGGAAACGCCTGCCCGCCCCTTTTCAGGGTCAGTAATAGCCACAATGATGGTGAAATCTGCTTGAACACCATTAGAAATGAACGTTTTCGCGCCATTCACAATGTAGTTGCCATCAGCGTCTTTCTTGGCAAGAGTGCGAATTCCAGCCAGATCAGCCCCGGCACCTGGTTCCGTCATAGCAATAGCGGCAATTTTCTCACCCGCACAAAGAGGGCGGAGGAAACGCTCTTTCTGCTCATCATTAGCAAAACGCTCAAGGTAGGGAACAACCAGGTCGTTGATCGTTTGTACGGACACAATGACCGATCCGCAGTCGGACTGTGCTAGTTCCTCAGAAAGGATCGCATTGAAGCGCCAGTCATCCATACCCCCTCCACCGAATTTTTCATCAGCAGTAATGCCCAATAGACCCAGTTCACCGGCTTTTTTGTACATTTCTCGGTCGCAGTACCCCTGCTCATGCCACCGATCAACATTAGGAGTTACTTCCTTCGCAACGAAGTCGCGAGCGGTTTCACGGAACATCTTATGCTCGTCATCGAAGATAGTACGAGGCAAAAACTCTCTCATGAGACGGATACTCCTTGTTCATTGTGGTCCTATGGCTAGCCTAACGCGGTCACTGTCGTTAGTAGCATGTCTTAAATTCCCTGTGATCGTAACCTATGCCGCAGACGCCCGAATGGGACTTGGCGATATCTATGCAGCATAGTGAGGTGTACGGGGGTGAATTCCACCCCCATATTTTGAGTATCGACATTTCGCTGACCAGGAGGTTTAAGTTATTGATACAAATAAGTTGCCTAAATCATTGACGCCGCGCTTTAGGTAAGGCTAAATTGAAGAACGTGCCGCAGCGAGATGTTCGACATCGCTCTACCACCCGGGGGCATCAGGGGTCCCCTAGGTAGTCGGAACATCTCAGAGTGGTGCGCAGTGATGAAAATCGATACTGGTTGTGCTGGCTCGATCATGAGAGGGATCATTCCTCTTCTTCCCTTCCTGATCGGCCTTCCCTCAGCGCTCGTCACCTCCTCTAGACGCCGAGGAGCCAGCACTGTCGTCACCAATATCGACCTCCGGAATAGAAACGGCACTGCGATAGCCTCGTCAACTATCGCAGTGCCGTTTCAACAACTTTCTCTAGCCATCGCAGTACGACTTTTTACCACAGCACCTGCGCGCCTCATATCATCAATCGCCTGCACACTGGATTCACGCGCCACACCGGCACACAGATCCGGAAACACCGACACCGAGAACCCTTCCATGATTCCATCCAACACCGTTGCTTTCACACAAAAATCCGTCGCAATCCCGCACACGTCAAGAAACTCAATCCCCCGCTGACGAAGCCAAGGACCAAGTCTCTCTGACCGACCAGAACCAGACGGACCAGTTCGCTCATAGTGCCCCTCGAACCCACTGTAAGCCGCTTCATATTCCCCTTTGAGAAACCAGTGGTCAACAACAGCTGGATCGAGAGATGGATGAGCTTGAGCCCCAACGCTTCCCGCCTGGCAATGAACTGGCCAGGTATCCAAAAAATCAGGGTTAACACCATCAGGAGCAAAGTGAGAACCTGGATCAATATGCCAATCTTTGGTCCCCACAATCACATCGTACTGGCGACGCACATGAGGAGTCTGCGCATACGCAGAAATATCTCTGGCGATAACATCACCACCTTCGCAGGGCAAGGCGCCACCCGGACAGAAGTCGTTTTGAACATCAACGATGAGCAGACAACGTTTCGCCTGGCCATATGCACCGCCACCATCACTCACGATACTGCCAGCGTGCCGAAACTCCCGCCCATTCCACATGATTACATCAATGTCCAGTCTTCCAGGCCGTCATACAACGGGAATTGAGCCGCCAATGCTTTCACGCGATCACGGAGGTTCTCTCGAACATCATCAGACATCCCCTCATGTCCGCTGATCAAAGTCTCTGCAATGATGTCAGCCACTTCACCAAATGCTTCCTTGTTAAAGCCTCGCGTCGCCAATGCCGACGTACCAATACGGAGCCCGGATGTCACCATCGGCGGGCGCGGATCAAAAGGCACCGCGTTGCGATTCACAGTGATACCCACACCATGGAGTGCATCTTCAGCTTCTTGCCCGTTCAGCGAAGAATTACGCAGGTCGACGAGGACGAGGTGAACGTCAGTACCACCCGTGAGGACATCGATGCCAGCCTCGCTGGCATCGTCCTGCGTCAGACGGTTGGCAAGGATGTGCGCACCAGCAATGGTTTCACGTTGCCGCTCCCGGAATTCCTCCGTTCCAGCAACCTTCATCGCAACAGCTTTCCCCGCAATGGCGTGCATCAATGGGCCACCCTGCTGTCCTGGAAATACCGCCGAGTTGATCTTTTTATACAGATCCGCGTCATTGGTCAGGATCATTCCCGACCGGGGCCCGCCCAGCGTCTTGTGGATCGTGGTCGATACCACGTGGGCATGGGGCACAGGCGACGGATGCACACCCGCAGCCACCAATCCAGCGAAGTGCGCCATATCAACCCACAGCTTGGCCCCCACTTCATCAGCAATCTCACGGAATGCTGCGAAATCCTCATGCCGTGGATAGGCAGACCACCCAGCAATAATAACCGCAGGCTTCTCAGCGAGTGCTTGCTCACGAACCTTATCCATGTTGATAGTCATGGTCGCGGGGTCCACCTCATAGGCCACTGCGTTATAGAGCTTCCCCGAAAAATTCAACTTCATTCCGTGAGTCAAATGTCCACCGTGTGCCAACGATAGCCCCAGGATCGTGTCCCCCGGCTTCGCGATCGCCATGAGTACGGCAGCATTCGCCTGTGCACCCGAATGTGGCTGTACATTCGCGTATGTTGCGCCGAAGAGTTTTTGCGCCCGCTGCCTCGCAAGGTTCTCAATGACGTCAACATTGTCACAGCCACCGTAGTATCGACGACCCGGATAGCCTTCTGCGTATTTGTTCGTCAGTACCGAGCCCTGAGCTTGAAGTACCGCACGTGGAACAAAGTTCTCGCTGGCAATCATCTCAAGTGTGGTGCGCTGCCGGTTCACTTCTCCAGCAATGGCGGTCGCCACATCCGGGTCAAACTCAGATAACGGCTGGTTAAGGAGCGTCACGGACGCATCGTCGGTGGACGGGGACGTGCTTGATGATGAATGACTCATAAGGGCCCTCCCTGGCTGGAGTGTTATCGCTACAGTGCCAACACCAGTAATGCACTGGGGTACGTGTCATTGATGCGAGCACTACACGGTAGATGTGTAAAAACTACCCTATTAGCTTAACTGGAGTACGGATTATGCACCCCACTTATGGCCTACACCATTCCGAGGGGCACAATGAAACACATGTCACGCGCGACTGAATCCAGCCCATACCTGGAATTCAACAGAGACCAATGGAAACGCTTGCGCATGTCGCAGCCTCAAGTACTGACCGAAGATGAGGTGAAAGAGCTTCGTGGCATTGGCGAGAACATTGCGTTGGATGAAGTCACAGAAGTGTACTTACCACTGTCACGCCTGATCCATCTTCAGGTTGAGGCACATCGGCGTTTGGGACAAGCAACAGCAACGTTCATGGGCGAAGATGTTCCGCATATCCCATTCATTATCGGCATTGCCGGTTCTGTCGCTGTCGGCAAATCAACGACTGCACGTTTACTCCAAAGGCTGCTCCAACGGTGGGATTCTCATCCGAAAGTCGACCTTGTCACCACCGATGGATTCCTCTACCCCACCGAGGAGCTCACCCGGCGCGGAATCCTGGATCGAAAAGGGTACCCGGAGAGTTTCAATCGTCGTGCTTTGTTGCGTTTTATTACCGACGTCAAAGCAGGGTGTCGAAATGTTCAGGTTCCCGTGTATTCCCATGAGTTATACAACATTGTTCCCGATGAATTCATCACTGTTGATCGCCCCGATATTTTGATCGTTGAAGGATTGAATGTTCTTCAGACTGGGGCAACGTTGATGGTGTCTGATTTCTTTGAGTTCAGTGTGTATGTGGATGCACATTCGGCCGATATCGAGCGCTGGTATGTGGAGCGATTCTTGGAATTGCGGAGTATTTCTTTTTCTGCTCCGAATGCGCATTTCCATCACTTCGCCAATCTTGATGACGAGGCTGCTGTCCGGGAGGCTCGTGAAATCTGGCAGCGGGTGAATCTGCCGAACTTGACGGAGAATGTGCTGCCCACGCGACCGCGTGCCTCATTGGTGCTCATGAAAGGTCGGGATCACGCTGTCGAGCGGGTCCGCATGCGGAAGCTGTAGGGTCTGCGCGGTCGCTGAACCTGTCCTCACCATTGTTACTGTTCAACGGTCACGCACCCGTGTAGTCCCCCGGAAGTATCCCGGGGGACGTCCACCCATCCTCCAACGACAGTTGCTGCTCCGACAGCCCTCAACCCTCCTGTTGTCGAACTCTACGGTTGTGCTTGAATCATGTGGAGATGAGCGTCAATCCAGTCTCTTAGTTTTATACTCCGCATACGTTTTAGGGCCAGGCTGTTTTTCAGCCACTGCGACGCCTGTTGGATCTCGTCGTTGGTCATGTCGCGGTGCGCTGGATCATTTCTAAGGTCAGTAATGAGACCCTCTACCTCGAACTTCCTTAAGTTTCCGACTGCTATACCCAACGTGCCAGCAAAACGCTTAAGATCCACAGCGTAGAAGTAGCCATCATCACATTCCCTCACACTCATATCTCGACGGAGTGTGGGAGTGTGATTCTCGGTCGATCGCCGCTGCCCCATAGTCATTCTGTTGACATGGTGCCTGGCTGAGAAGAACTACCTCAGCACAATCCAACGGCCCCTCACCTCTGTTCTCTACAGTATGAGCGGCGACGAAGGTTCACGTCTACCCAACCGTGCAGCTTTTGTTGTACCGTCATTTACCTGCCGAATCGGCGGGTACGGCGTGAAAAGTCACGCAACGCGCGAAGGAAGTCGACGCGACGAAAGGCCGGCCAGTACGTGTCGGTAAACCAGATCTCGGAATACGCCGATTGCCACAGGAGGAATCCGGAAAGCCGCTGTTCCCCGGATGTTCGGATAACGAGGTCGGGATCAGGTTGACCTGATGTATAGAGGTGATCAGAGATACCCTGCACAGTGATAGCACCAGTGATATCGTCCGAGGACAGTTGCTCCCCACCCTGATCGTTGAGACGTGCTTTCACCAGGGATCTCACGGCATCGACTATTTCTTGTCGGCCACCGTAGCCCACCGCCATGTTTACGCAGACTCCAGTGTGGTCCGCGGTTGCTTTTTCATTTGCGGCGAGACGGTCGGTGAGAACTCCGGGAAGGATATCGCGATGCCCAACGACACGAACACGCGCATTCAACTTCCCTTTCGCCAGTTCGTCAGACACGTCCCCGATAATCCTGCATAAAAGGTCCAGCTCGTTTTTGTCGCGGTGGAGGTTCTCGGTGCTCAGCAGGTAAATAGTGACAAGTTCAATCCCGCGCTCGCCAGACCACTGGACAAGCTCGCTGATCTTTTTTGCTCCTACCCGGTGCCCATGACTGACGTCAATAAAACCAGCTTCTCGCGCCCACCGACGGTTCCCATCACACATGACGGCGATATGCCGCGGTACTGGCTTGCCCTCCAGCGCCCTCACCAGGCTGGCTTCATACAACGGATATGTCGGGATGAGGGCAAGGCGTTTCACCGCGGAGCGAATACGCTTCCCAAAATGACGCAGTAACGACAACACACGGCTGCCAGCCACATAGCCATCATGATGCCGGGGTGTGGGCGGAGTAGTCACACTCCTATGGTACGCCTATGCCTTATGTCCTCTCGCGTGCACAGCACGCGCAAGTTCTTCCAACGCACTGACTGTCGTTTCCCAACCCATGCAACCATCAGTGATGGATTGTCCGTAGGTCAATGCTTCTCTACCGTGCTGCCGAATCATAGCTTCATCATGTGATTGTTGTCCTGGAACCAGGAAGGATTCCATCATGATGCCACTAATACCGGGCTCGCCCTCTGCAATACGTTCGGCAATATCGCTGACGACGGCCCGCTGACGTATGTGGTCTTTACCCGAATTTCCGTGTGATGCATCGATAGTGACCGCGGCGTGCAGGCCGGCAGCGGTGAGCCGCTCGTTGGCCGTGAGAACGCTGTTCGTGTCATAGTTTGGGCCCGATGCGCCACCGCGGAGAATCACATGGCCGTCGGGGTTGCCCGGTGAGGTGATAACGCCAACACGACCATCCTGATCAGTACCCACAAAGTGATGCGGGGATGACGCAGCCTGAATAGCGTCAATGGCTTGTTGGATGCCACCATCTGTGGCGTTTTTAAACCCGATGGGCATCGATAGTGAAGAGGTCATCTGGCGGTGGACAGGGCTCTCCACTGTCCGTGCTCCAACGCAGCCCCACGCCACGACGTCGTGGATGTACGTTGTTGTGATCGGTTCGACGAATTCGGTGGCCGTGGGCACACCTAATGAGAGCACGTCACGGAAAACGTCGCGCTGAATGCGCAAACCTCGTTCAATGTCTCCGCTCCCGTCGAGGTCGGGGTCGTTGACGAGCCCCTTCCACCCCACCGTGGTCCGCGGTTTTTCACCGTAGACTCGCATGACGATGTACAGGTCATCACTGAATCGCTGTATCTGGTCAGCGAGCCTAACGGCATAGTCATGCGCCGCAACGGGATCATGGATGGAACAGGGGCCAACAATGACAAGCAATCGGTCATCTCGACCATGAATGATGGTGGCAATGTCGCGGCGGCTCATCATGACGACATGACGGGCGGTGTCCTCCAGTGGACTGTGCCGCCGCAGTTCATGTGGGGTCGGCAGGAGTCGAGTGGCCAGGTGATTGGTAACCGATGCTGGGGCGCTAGCCGCGATATCGGGTGTGATAGTGGGGGATCCAGGTGTAGGGCACATAGCTTTATATTCGGTGTCGTAGTGGCTTTCTCGGCGGGATGTCGGCGGCTAACGATATAGCGATTATTGGTCGTTGTCAGGGTGCACCTGACGTGACCGGCCTTTGAATCGAATGTCGGGAAAAATCGATTTCGCTTCGACGGTGTGTATTCCTTTGTCCGCCATGCGACGATTCAGCTCCTCGGAGTCGAAGACATCAATGCCCTCTTCCTCCGCAAAAGTTCGGCGGATATTGAGATTCTTGATCCGCTTAGTGACAGAGCGCCCGAGGATAATAACGACGACAAGAAGGGAGATCAGGATAAGGAGACCCACCGGGGATGCCTTACCGAACTCTGGTCCGAGGGGACCGCCTTGTCCTTGTTGCGCCAGAATAGTGCCCACAGCCGCATCTATGCGGGGCTGCATCGCGGAGAAGCTAGTAGCCGTGACCAGGCTCATGTGCTCCCCTATTGCCCCCTGCCCAATTAATACTGCCACCGCTCCTGCTCCTATTCATGACTGCCCGGATACTCGGGACATCGTCTCGTACGGTCTGCCGCATGTGCGTGTGACCGCGGCACGCGCAACAAAATATGGTTTTCTTTTCCCTATCAGTGTACGTCCTTTAGGGCACCCTTCGGTACCGGGATCACTCCGCCTACTCGGTCCCGTAGACTTCGTCGCTGTGTGCGTATTCCTGTCGAGCAGCGTCTGAGACCATGCCTGGGGTATTTTCCGGTTGATGGTCAGGATCAATTCCTGCAAAAAGGTCATCTTCAGGAAGAGAAACCTCGACACGGCTTGCTGCCAATTCAAATTCCTCTGTCGGCCAGATCCGCCGTTGATCCTCGGGAGATACGGCAAACCACCAGCTATTCGGATCAATTTGTGTTGCATGGGCACGGAGTGCGTCATCACGCTTGTGAAAGAAATCAGCGGCATCGACACGTGTGGTGACGCGCTCCATCAAGTCCGGCCACTTATCAGCGTTGTCGACATGGTCCTGATAGGGACTGGGCACTCCACGATGGACAAAGTCATCATGGAGTGCTAGAAAGCGACTTTTGATGAATCCGTGGGTGTAATACATCTTGGAAGGTACCCACGGCTGACCTTTCTCTGGATGAAAATTAGGGTCCCCAGCCCGCAACCAAGCGCGCACCGACACTGCGTGAGTCTTAATGTGATCAGGGTGCGGGTATCCACCATTTTCGTCGTAGGTAATGATGACATGGGGACGAAACTCCCGGATGACCCCCACAACGTCAGCGGTGGCTTCATCGGTATCTGCCAAGGCAAATGACCCTTCGGGCAGCGGCGGAAGTGGATCCCCCTCAGGCAATCCAGAGTCAACATACCCCAGCCACCGTTGTGTAATGCCCAGAATTTCTGCAGCCTTGGCCATCTCGTTCTTGCGGAACTCGATAATATTGTCCCGAACATCAGGGCGATCCATGGCTGGGTTAAGAATGGAACCGCGTTCGCCACCGGTGCATGTCAACACCATCACATCATGGCCTTCGTCAGCGTAGCGAGCTAATGTTGCGGCACCTTTGCTGGACTCGTCGTCTGGATGGGCGTGAATTGATAAAAGCCTCAACGTTGTCATCATGTATCCTCCGGTTTTGTCCATGTCTTAGGTCATTACGTGTGGCCCGCCATCCGGACTAGCAGGATAGCTACCAATGTACTGATATATGGGGATCACCATATCCGCGTCACCATATGCTGTCCTACTATAGGGATCATGACTGACCAGGATTCCACATCACCATCACCCCGTGCCATGGAAGAGACGCGCTATGGTTCGTCCCGGTCATCATCGATACCAGGCAAAGTGATCGTCATTGGCGTCGCACTTGTCCTCGTTGTCAGTGGCTTGTCTATGTGGAATCTGTGGCGACATGAATCTGCATCTGATGTCTCTATTTCGTCGGCGGGGTTTGACCGACCGAATGATTCGCTTCTCAACTTCACAGTCGACGTGACGCGCGATCAAGCGTCCCGTGGTGCCTACTGCATTGTCACTGCCTTGGATTATGACAAAAACGAGGTCGGACGTCGCGAATTTGTTATTCCTGCTGGCGGTGAAGGCACAGAACGATTCACCGTTCCCATCCCCACCCGGGCACGTGCTGTCGCTGGAAAAGAATACGGGTGTTCCACTGAGATCCCCAGCTATCTTGACAACACCGACGATGTGAGGACCGGCGGGAAATAAGAACACTCGACACATAACCTCGCCTCGTTGGCTTTGAATCCCTCTTCTCAGTGGTACCATGCTCTGCGATATACGAATCGAGTGTTTTACCTCTGAAGACCGCAACAATGGAGAGGCTTGACAAACATGGTTGAGGACCACACCCGTTGGCTGACGCAGGACGCCTACGACCGCCTGAAAGAGGAGCTGGATAGCCTCAAAGCTAACCGGCCCCTCATTGCTGCCGAGATTAATGAGCGACGCGAAGAGGGCGATCTCAAAGAAAATGGCGGCTACCATGCGGCACGCGAGCAGCAGGGCCAGGAAGAAGCCCGCATCGCCTACCTGGAGGAGCTACTAGATTCCGCCACGATCGGTGAGGCACCATCCCAAAGCGGTGTCGCGTTGGTTGGTTCAGTTGTCCACGTCTACTACGACGGTGATGAGAATGACACCGAAACGTTCCTGATCGGCACCCGTGGCGTCCAGACGTCCACCACTGATCTGGAAACATACTCTACGGATGCGCCCCTGGGGGCGGCTATTGTCGGCGCTAAGGAGGGTGAGACCCGCGAGTACCAGACACCAGCCGGCGCAACCGTGTCTGTCACCGTCGTCAAGGCGGAGCCCTACGACGAGTCCAAGAAGTAACCTACGCTGAACCCGGCATCATGAAAGCCTCCGTGACTAGTCACGGAGGCTTTCATGATGCTTCAATGTTTCTTCTACTCCGCCACGATGATTATCCGCAACGGAAAACACACCCCACAGCAGGCGTGGGCTCGGGGTTAATCCCTATTCAGATAGGAGAGCAACCGGAGAATCTCAGTGTAGAGCCAGACCAGCGTGACAGCCAGACCCAAGGCAACACCCCACGCCATTGTCGACGGGCTACCCGCACGAACCAACTTATCGGCGGTGTCGAAGTCCTGCAGGAAGCTCATCGCGGCCAAGACAATACAGAGAAGAGAGAACCCAATCGCTAGCGGACCACCGTTGGTGAGAGGATTATTCCCGGTGAAGATGGACAAGAGCATATTGCCTACGGCCAGGACCAGGACACCAACAACTGCGCCCACCATGATGCGGTTGAATTTTGGTGTCACACGGATGGCACCGGTGCGGTAGACAATGAGCATACCGATGAATACACCGATAGTCCCCAGGACAGCTTGGCCAACGATTGCGCCAGCACTGGCCCCACTGACCATCACATTCGCGAAAACACTGGTTAGGCCGCCGACGAAAAATCCTTCACACGTGGCGTAAAGAAGCGTGACCACCGGGGAACCGAACTTCTTGGCAAAGGTCGACACCACCAGCGTGATGATGCCTCCGATCGCGCCAACCATAGTCAGCATGCTAGCCAGTCCCGGGTTCGAGAGGGACAACATGTAATTGATGACAGCACCAACGATGATCACGCCGAGGGTTATGCCAGTCTTGACAATGACATCGTCAATAGTCATCCCGCGCTCCCGTTCCGCGGTGGTGCCATAAGCCTGTTGCATGGCTTGCTGCCCGAACTGCTGGGCATGAGCTACCGACGCTCCCCGGTTTCGTTCTTCCGTCAGGGAGTTAAAGTATGGATTTGAACTACGCACGTGGGGTAAATCCTTTCATCGTGCACCGAACTCATGAGTTAACTGAACCATAGCAACCGCTGATAGTCGCCCTTGCTTGCGCTAACTGCTCGTCGTCAAGAGTAACGGACAACGTAGCAAGTTTGTTCCCACCCCACAACACTCCCCCGGGGCAGCGTCGCTGCGAACCAGAAAATATGTGTAACCGGCCGCCATAGCCTCCGCCACCTCGATACACTAACTAACGCTGGACTACCCACATTGTGAAGACAGGAACAGAATAGAATAGGAACCCACACCATGCGCCTCCCCAGCTCCACTGTTGCCCTAAGCTCTATTATTGTCGCAACACTTGCACTCACCGGCTGCACGCACAACGACAAAAATGACACAACGCCGTCATCATCGACGTCAGTGGTGCCCTCCTCTGCGATCGCGCCACCATCGTCCCCCTCGGCTGGCCCCTCACCTGACCACCCCGCCCCACCGGCGGAAGCCCCGGGCCACCGTGCACACACCGACAACAACGACACGGATCACAACGCAGGACCGAAGGATATACAGCGCAACGGCAACAAACCTCACCCGCAACCAGAGCAACGACCCCAAGCGCCGACGCCGCCTACTCCCCCAGACCAACCTGCACCCGCGCCAGCATCGGCACCCGCGCCAGCACCACTAGCGCCACCCAGCGAGCCCCACCTTCAACCGTGGGAAAATTTCACCGTGAAACATCCGGTTGTCAAGAACTCTCCCTGTGGCCCGGATACGCTCCGTGGCGCTACAGGACAAACAGATCAGGGTGAGCGACTCCGCTGTTCCGATAGCGACAACCCCGTGTGGATTCCCTGGTAAAACGCTGAACTGGGCAACACCACCCCTGGCCAGCTTGGCAACAAACGCCTGAGGGACAACCACGTCGAGACGCGACCGGTAACCGTGGTGTTTATCCGTCTAGATAAAGGTCCCTTATTTCCTTAAAAGGTCTAGTGATTCCGCGTTCTTCCCCCACAAGAACCACACAATAGGCCCGAGCAATGGGAAGGTGAAGGTCACCACAATCCACACGATTTTCCCGAAGGCGGTATAGCGTTTCGAGGCCACAATGGACACAAACGCGGCAACAAAAATGACCAACGGTATGGCGATCAGGGCGACCAAGCCGACCGCCATGGCCGGCCCGAAAGCGTCGCTGTCAGATCCTGCGAGAATCAAGGGTGATAGTGCATAGTTCATGATGCCTCCTTCAGCGGAATTGACGATCACCACAACAGGCTTCGTCACTGTTAACCTTACGATAGCGAGGTTAACTAACCATGCCGGGGTGCACAGTGGACCTAGCACTACTTTCACCACCAGGCCGCAACAATGATTTTTAACATTTTTTTAACACTTTTACAGGCTGCACGAGTTGGCATTTTAGCTGACGGCGAGGTACAAATAAGGTGATTTGTCCATCCCTCAGAGAGGAAATCTCATGAAGAACGCTAAGGCTCTCGTCGGAGGCCTCGCTCTCGCTGGTGCCCTTACCGTTGCAGCCCCGGCAGCTCAGGCCGCCGAGGCTCCTTCAACCCCGGCAACTGCAACCGTCCAGCAGGTCAAGCCGGCTGACAAAGCCACCCCATCCAAGAACTCCCCTGAGCACAAAGCATACGTTGCCAAGTGCGCACTCAGCACCATCGGAGGAACCCTAAGCGGAATCCTCACAGGCGCTACTGCCGGAACCGTCTTCGGCCCTGGCCCCGGTAACATCGCTGGCGCGATCATCGGCGGCATCGGCGGAGGAATCACCGGCGGCCTCGCAGGTTGCCTCCCCGGAGCAAAGAAAGCAGCTAAGTAACAAGAGCTGACATCACCGCCCTTTCGAGGGCGGTTTTTCTATATCTAAGCTCTCCCTACATACACGCGTACGCCACAAATACGGAATACCCCTTCAACATCCACAGAACTAGATACATTGACATAACCGCACCCAATCCGCATACCACATATAAGACCCTTGGCTAACCACGTTGAGCCTCCGACCCAAAATCACATGGTGACAAAGTGGCTATTCTCAAGGAACTTCATAATGATCACCTGAAGGATAATCCTGCTCGTGATATTACTTTGCCGCGCAAAACACCCGCCCGGAAAGTGGTCTCAACGACCGATCAGATACGAGCATTGGCTGATAAGTATTCACACTATGGGGAAATTGTGTGGGTGCTTGCAACTACAGGTATTCGCTTCTCCGAGCTGGCCGGGTTGAAGGTGGAAGATGTTGACCTTGCGCGTCGCCGGTTGCACATTGAGCGGGCTGCGGTGACCGCCGCGGGATCGATTCACATTGGGACCCCGAAGACACACGAGCGACGGAGTGTGGCCATGCCCAGCTTTGTGTGTGAATTGCTCGCCCCGATCATTGAGGGGAAGGCTCCTGGTGATTGGGTGTGGTGCCGGGAGAATGGGGAGCCGTTGATGTTGCCGAGCACGGGTAGTTGGTTTTATGAGGCCGTTGCCCGCCTTCAAGCGCCGAAGGGGAAGGATGCGGTGCGTGAGGCGCGGTGGTCGGAGGATCGCCGGCGGCGCGCTGGGGAGGCCCGTTTTCCGTCGGTGACTCCGCATGGTTTGCGTCATGCTGCGGCGGGTTTGTTGGTGTCGTCGGGTGCGAATGTGAAGGTGGTTCAGCGTCAGTTGGGACATGCGTCGGCGGCGATGACGTTGGATACGTATTCGGCTCTGTTTGATGATGATTTGGATGTTGTTTCGTCTGCGATGGACGAGCTTGTGGAAGGAGTTGGCCGGTTGCGGGCGGTCTGATTTTTTGGCTGACTTTTGGCTGACATCCGTTTTAAACGATTATAAAACTGCTGGTCAGGCCACTATGGCCTAGATCACAAAAACCGCCCTCCCAAGGTGCAAAACCCCTGGTCAGGCGGTAAAAATAGGGTGTGCCCCCAGTGGGATTCGAACCCACACTGAATGGATTTTAAGTCCACTGCCTCTGCCGGTTGGGCTATAGGGGCCAGAACACGCAATGATGTGCATCATCATACCGCCTCCACCCCACGGGAAAAGAATCCCGTGGTCACCCACCACAACACGCACTATCGCACTGCGAGTTCAGCAAGAATCCCGTCCAAAATATCCTTCTCACTCACAGTGATCGTCTCCACGCCGATCTCACGGCGAATAAACTGCGCGATGGTATCAACAATGAGGGTCCCCCCACCAATGACATCAGCACGCCCCGGAACCACCTGAGGCCGCCTCGTCCGCTCCGCCACCGTTTCACCCCGTACCGCCGACGATACTGCCAGAATATCCGCAATCCGCAGTGTCGAAAGGTGAATTTTGCCTGGGTCGTATTCCGGCAGATCCTGCACAATGGCTGAAACAGTAGTGAACGTGCCTGCACACCCCACCACGGCCGCCGCCGACGCCAACGGCAACGCCTCCGTAACATCACGGAGTTTCCCCTCTATCACCGCGCGAGCAGCGTCCTGTTCAACCACCGTCGGAGGATCAGAGTGGAGAAAACGCTCAGTCAATCGAACACTACCCATTTGGGTGGACACCGCTGCGATCACACCACCATCACTGTGCCCCATCACGAACTCAGTCGAGCCACCACCAACATCAATAACCACAACAGGACCCGCCACGTCGACATCCATCGTCGCGCCACGATACGACAACCACGCCTCTTCTGTCCCATCAATAACCTCAGCGACAGCACCCGGCACCACCCTGCCCAGTTCCTTCGCTGTCATGTCGAAAAACTCATCACGGTTAGTAGCATCTCGTGTTGCCGACGTCGCCACCATACGAACATCACTCACACCATGCTCCAGCATCAGATCCACATAACCCCGCAGAGCACTCCGTGTGCGGTTCATCGCCGCCTGAGTGAGCCGCCCAGTAGCATCCACCCCCTCACCCAACCGAACAATCGTGTTCTGACGAATCACTTCACGCTGAACCTGACCAGAGGTCACATCAACATCAGCAATAAGAAGACGAATCGAATTCGTCCCACAATCCACCGCAGCTAACGAACGACCCCCACCACGACCGTCCCCAGCCCCCCTCTCAGAAGAAACACCATCACGCACATCAACGACAACGCCGGGCCCACGCTGTCGACCCACAGGATCCACGCCACCCTCGCCTGCAACAACGAATCCCGTCGCCTCATCCAAGCTGATGCCCAACTCACCCACAGTCGGCCAGTCCGCCGGCAACGCTGTACCTCGCAACCCCGGGTTGTGTTCCAAAGCCAACGCCACAGTCTCGGCTCCTAACCGAAACCTCTCAGCCCCTTCAGCCAGTGCGTACGCCATTAACACATGAAGACACTTCACTCGATCAGGCATACCACCACCGGAAAACGACGTTCCTAAATCCTCAATACTGTTGCGAACACTCAAATAGTGCTCATGCGCCGCGCGGTAATCCGCCGCAAGGTCTACATCATGCTGAAGGCGTTCAGTCATCGTCTTCATGACCCCAGCCACTTCAAGGCGTGAGGCCTCCGCCGTCAATCGTGAATCCGTCAGGTAGTACAGCGTCGGAAAAGGAGTTCCATCATCAAGCCGAGGTGACGTCGTCACCACAGCAGGCTGACCATCAGGAGTACGGTACGCCACCTCAAGGGCGCCACGCGGGGGCCTACCCAATTGAGTGGTCATAATGGCCATGTCATCACTAGACACTCCAGGGAAAGTTGTCATGACCCCACATTCTAATGCGCTAGTGCCTACTCCCCGTGGTTCGGATCTGGATCCTTCACCGTCGGAACACCCAACGCCGGGGCATCCTCATCCTGCATATGCTTATCCGCTGGCTTCGTCCGCACCGAACTCCACAACTGCGTATACCACGGATCCTGCTGTTTATCCTTCTGCCGCAATGATTCTTCCGGGGTACTGGACTTAATCGAGGGATCAATAATCCGCCACGCTGTTTCCCCCCGCTCAACCATGCCTAAACGCAGCCGAGCCTGCTCTTTCACAAAATCATCATCGTTATAGAGAGCCAACTGCTTTTGCAGCTCGGCCTTCTCTTTTTCTTGATGCACAATATCAATATGAAGTTGCTGCAATTCACTACGCTGCTGGAAATATGACTTCAATGGGGATGCAACAGTCATCGTCATCGCCACCACCAGAACCGCCAGAATCGTTAACCGAACCGCCGACTGCTGGCTGGGAACAGTGAGCACCCATTGCTTCCTCCCCCGCCCAATGCGGAGCTCCTGCAAACGACGTTGCGCCTGACGACGGCGTGACTGACGCTTCGGCTTCGGTAAAGCCCCCTTCCCCGACGACACACCCTGATCAGAATCCCCATCCCATCGAGACGCCCCGTGAGGTGCGCTGTCTCCGGACACAGCGCCGACACGATCATCAACATGATCGCGCGACTTCCCTGCTACGAGAGAATAGGAATCTCTCGTCGAATCTGAATCAGGTGTGCGTGCCATAGGCAGTGATCCTAGCCGTTAAAACGTGGAAAAGCTGAGCGGCCGGCGTACACGGCAGCGTCACCAAGGAATTCCTCGATGCGCAACAACTGATTGTACTTAGCAACACGCTCCGAACGTGCCGGGGCACCGGTCTTAATTTGGCCGCAGCTGTACGCAACAGACAGGTCAGCAATAGTGGTGTCTTCCGTCTCACCAGAACGGTGCGACATCATACAACGGTAGTTGTTATTCTGAGCCAACTGCACAGCATCCGCACTCTCGGTGAGAGAACCAATCTGATTCACCTTGACTAACAGAGCATTCGCAGCCTTCTTCTCGATGCCTTCCTTCAACCGGGCCGGGTTAGTAACAAAGAAATCGTCACCAACAATCTGGACCTTGTCACCGATCTCTGCAGTGAGCATAGTGTAGCCGTCCCAATCATCCTCCTGAAGCGGATCCTCAATGGACACAATCGGATAATTCTCGACGAGCTCGGCATAGACCTTAATCATGTCTTCAGCACTGTGCTCACCACCCTCGAACCTATAGACACCCTTGTCCTTGTCGTAGAACTCAGACGATGCGGCATCCAAAGCAAAGGCAATATCCTCGCCCACCGTGTAACCGGCCTTCTTCACAGCCTCGACGATGAGATCCAAAGCCTCCTTCGTAGAGCCCACCGACGGAGCGAAACCACCCTCATCACCAAGACCAGTAGAGAGGCCCTTATCCTTAATGACCGACTTCAGGTGGTGATAAACCTCTGCCCCCATACGCAGCGCCTCACGGAAAGAACCAGCACCAAGGGGGGCAATCATGAATTCCTGAACATCAACGCCAGAATCCGCATGAGCACCACCATTGACGATATTCATCATAGGCACCGGAAGTACATGCGCATTCGGGCCACCGAGGTAACGGAACAGCTCCAAATTCGCCGAGCTCGCCGCAGCCTTAGCCGTCGCTAACGACACACCAAGGATCGCGTTAGCACCCAGATTGGACTTAGTATCCGACCCATCGAGGTCACACATCACTTTGTCAACAAGACGCTGATCATCAGCCTCAAGTCCAATCACAGCAGGAGCAATCTTCTCATTAACATTCTCAACAGCCTGCTCAACACCCTTACCCAGGTAGCGATCACCACCGTCACGGAGCTCATGCGCCTCATGAACACCAGTCGACGCACCGGACGGGACACCTGCACGTCCAAACGATGCATCGTCAAGAAGCACCTCAACCTCAACAGTGGGGTTGCCGCGTGAGTCAAGGATCTCACGAGCCTGAACATCGATAATCTGAGCCACCATGGCCTCCTGTTTATACGACTACAACCTATGTAACGGTGGTCTCGCCTCAACCAACCAGCGCCACCGGTGAGTCCGTAAACAACACAGCAGATGATGGTGACGGCACAGCGCGACCTACGCGTTCCATTGTGGCATGATCCCACCGTTATGGCATACACGATGCAACCATGCCGATATAGTCACCACGCCATACAACCCAGTTTTACGCAGGACGCTGCTCAAGGGCATAATTCGCCGCTGCACGCCGGACATCCTCCACATACTGCTCAGAATTGTTATATGACCGCACCGCCGATACCCACCCACTCGACGTTGACAGATCACGATCAAAATCACACAACAAGTTCACCGCAGCCACCGCAGCGTCATCAATATTGTCCGGGTCGGCCTTACCATCACCAGTAGCATCACGGCCATATTTGTCCCAGGCCTGAGGAATAAACTGCAACGGTCCCATCGCCCGGTCCTTCTCCTTATCACCATCCAACTGCCCACCATCACTATCAGGTAGATCCTCTAACCCCTCAGAACCATCAAGTTGGATTCCCCGAATATGCGGCTTCACCTCACCAGAAGGCCCAATCGATGCAGAATCAAAATGGTGTCCAGTATAAGTCCCATGGCGTGTCTCCACCCATCCCAAACCAGCCAACGTCGTCCAATCGAGATGACATTCTGGCTTCGTATGACGAGCCATCACATTCGCGTTAGCATAAGCGCTCAACGCCTCCACCGAAATCCCTGTTTTCTGCGAGATCGGCTGTGCCCACGACCTGAATTCAATCGACGTGCGGGCATCTTTACTCGTATCAACCGCCGGAGCCGCAACACCATTGGGAGGCGGGGCGCCCGGCGGTATCGGCTTCCGCATCGACGAATTATCAGTGTGAACGTGCGAAATCAACCAACCAATAGCGACGATGACCAGCGACAACACTGCAAAGACAGCAAAAAGTGTTCGCACAAACTTCATGACCCGGAACAGAGACTCCCTTTACTTTGTTCTTCATTATCATCGTCGTCGCTACTTTCAGACGTCTTCGTATACGACTGCTCTCGCCGTTTGCCTTCTTCCCACAAACGATTCTGCTCGTCCTGAGAAACCAGCCGCTCAACGTCCTCAAAGAGGTACGGAGCACGCGACCGCATCTTATGAACAAACGACGCCGCCACATGACCAATGTCAAAAGCGCCACGCCGATTAGCAATCTCAGCATGGAACAGAACCTGCAAAAGAATGTCTGACAGCTCATCACACAGGCGCTTCTCAGCCGCTACATCACCGGGCTGCCAGGCGGTGACGGAATCTGCAAACTCACCAACCTCTTCATGCATATATGCCAAAAGAGATTCGTGACTTTGTGATTGCTCCCATTCCCCCTGTCGTAACGCACGAGACATCACCACAATTGCTTCTTCAATCTCATCCACAACAGCGGCAGGAACACCACTATCACCACCATCATCCGACGATAAACCCGCTGACGTGGCTACCTCATCCTCAACTACGGTGCCAGCACTCAGCGGATCATCGACGGGCTGATCACCACCAGGCATAACCGTCGCTGCTCCGTCACCTGCACCATCACCGGCGGTGAGCTGCGGAATATCTTTCAGCGCAAAATCATATTCCGCGGGTGACGCCGAACTCTCAGACACACGATCGCGGCCACTGTCCGACTCTCCCACCGGCAACGCCCGAGTTTCACGTCGTTGACACGACAGTGACGGGGCGACCAAAAGTCTATCTCCGTCGTGGAGGCGCTCCCGTACCACGTCGTTATACGGATCGGTGGTAATGAGAGTCGCAGTATCCTCCACCACATGCCCACCAAGATCAGCGATGACCCAACGGATGCGAACAGGAACTTCTTCGGTGTAACACACATCATTGCCCACCAGCGGAACAGCTTCAACGGGCACCATGCCAGGAAAACGGGGATCGAGGACAATGACAGACATAATTTTTATATTAACGGAACTTACTAATCGGGGAATTTTTTTGGTGATTACCCCACTTATGGTGACTCCCCCCATACCAGCCGCCACCCCCACGGTCCTCACCCCAGGCCACGCTCACCCCCCGCTGCAGCGTGAACACCCGCCGCGCGGCACCCACACACATCGTGCCGAGGCTTACCCATCAGTGACGTCATGACGTCCGCACACCACTGCAGCAATTCCTCATCTCTACATACTTGCGCCCGGATACCACGACCTTTCTTTGGCGCGGGAATAACCACATTATGCGTGGTAGCCCGATATTGCGCCCCAGGGTACAGTCTGGCCAAGCGCACGCGACCGGAATCTGGCAAATCAATGGGGGAAAACGAAATGGCTGCCTTATGCGCTCCCGTCGCAACGACGTCCGTCACACCACACTCACGACACACCATTCGCAATCGTGCAACGACGAGGAGCCGATCGATCTCCTCCGGCGGCTGCCCATACCGGTCGACCAGTTCAGCACGAACATTCTCTAGCGCCTGCTCACTCTTCGCCTGAGCGAGATCACGGTACGCGGCCAAACGAAGGCGCTCGGAAGCGACATAGCTGATCGGAATGTGCGCATCCACATTGATATCAATGCGTGTTTCTTTGACCTCTTTATCAGTGCCATCAATCGGCTTCCCATCAGCCATCGCTTTAAATGCTTCCACGGCTTCCCCAACCAAGCGGACATAGAGGTCAAACCCAACACCCGCAATGTGACCCGACTGTTCCGCACCCAGCACGTTACCGGCGCCACGCATCTCAAGATCCTTCATGGCGACAGCCATACCAGCACCCAGATCATTATTCTGCGCAATCGTCGACAATCGGTCATAGGACGTCTCTGTCAACGTCTGCGACGGAGGATACAAAAAGTACGCGTAACCACGCTCACGGGAGCGCCCCACACGACCACGAAGCTGATGCAACTGCGCCAACCCCATATGGTGGGCGTTCTCCACAATGAGTGTGTTCGCGTTAGAGATATCCAATCCAGTTTCGACAATCGTCGTACAGACCAACACGTCATACTCACGGTCCCAGAACCCCGCGACGGTATTTTCGAGCTGATCCTCACTCATCTGACCATGCGCCACGACCACGCGTGCTTCCGGAACAAGCTCACGAATATGCTGCGCGACCTGCTCAATCGTCCGAACACGGTTGTGCACATAAAACACCTGGCCATCGCGCAATAATTCTCTGCGAATCGCAGCCGCGATCTGCTTATCTTCCTGCACCCCCACATACGTCAACACCGGGTGGCGGTCCTCGGGTGGCGTCAGGATCGTGGACATATCACGGATACCCGCCATCGACATCTCCAACGTGCGGGGAATCGGTGTCGCCGACATCGTCAACATGTCCACATGGGATCGCAACGTCTTAATGTGTTCTTTATGCTCCACACCAAAACGCTGCTCTTCATCAACAATGACAAGGCCCAGGTTTTTCCACTGCACCTGCGTCTGCAGCAAACGGTGCGTACCAATAACAATGTCGACCTCACCCTCCGTCAAACCGGTGAGAATCTCACGCGCGTGTTGGTGGGTCGTAAAGCGGGAAAGTTGGCGAATCGTGACAGGAAAACCCTCCATTCGCTCGCTGAACGTGACAAAGTGCTGTTGAGCTAGCAGTGTTGTCGGCACAAGAACAACAACCTGCTTTCCATCCTGCACCGCCTTGAACGCCGCCCGAACCGCAACCTCTGTCTTCCCATACCCCACATCGCCCACGATCACACGGTCCATGGGGACAGGCTTCTCCATGTCGGCTTTGACGGACTCAATCGCGTTGTACTGGTCCTCTGTCTCCGTGAAGGGGAAATTATCCTCCATCTCTCGTTGCCACGGGCTATCTGATGCGAATGCATGCCCCGGCGCGGCTTGGCGTTTGGCATAGAGTTGTACGAGGTCAGCGGCAATATCGCGGACAGCTGCACGCGCTTTTTTCTTGGTGTTTTTCCAGTCGGAGCCGCCCATCTTGGATAGCGAGGGGTTCTCTCCACCGACGTACCGGGAGAGCAAATCCAAGCTGTCCATGGGTACGTACAAATGGTCGGAGGCTCCCCCGCGTTTGGACGGCGCGTATTCAAGGACCATGTATTCCCGGCGGGTTGCATCCTCCCCTTTGCCGACGGTGCGCTCTTGCATTTTCACGAAGCGACCGATGCCGTGGGTTTCATGGACGACGAAGTCACCTGGGCTTAAGGACAATGGGTCGACGCGGTTGCGTTTGCGTTGTGGGCGGCGACGCCCATCGCCATAGGCGGCGATGCGGTTGCCTGTGAAGTCTGTTTCGGCAACGATGAGGAGCGGACGGGAGGTATCAGTGTCCTCGGTGTGGGGGATGATGAGTCCGCCGTGCAGGAGGGCGCGGATGATGGTGGCTTGTCCCCGTGTTGGTGCGGCCTGCGGGTCTGGGTCGGTGGCAACGCCGATTCCTGCTTCTTTAAAACGGGTGGCCATGCGTTTCGCGGACGCCGGCGTGAGGGCGGTGTAGACCAGGCGGCCGCCACCGGTGACGTGGTCAACTAGATCCGTCATGGCTTTCTCGACATCACCTGGTTTGCCTTTCGGCTGCGGGCCGGTGGTGAAGTCTAGCTCCAGCGTGGATGATAGGTCGGCGGTGCCTAAGAAGCCGGGAGGGGCACATGTCCACCAAGGAAGACCCTTGTTTTCCGCGGTTTTCTCCATCGCCCCGAGTGATCGGTAGGCGCTTTGTTCCACATTGAGCTCGTAGTCGTCCTCGTGACCTTCGGCGAGTGCGGCGGTATCAATTGGAGCCTCGGCGCCCATCGCGGCGGCGTTCCATCCGGCCTTGATAAACTCCTCACCCGTCGCGATGAGATCTTCTGCGCGGCGCTGTACTTTTTCTGGTGACATCACCAGCACCGTCGGTGTCGACGATGGGTCTGCGGCCGCGACTTCCTCGGGAAGGGTCACCATCGGCCCGTCGACAAGGACGGGAATCAGGGATTCCATTCCCTCCACAGCGATGCCCTCGCTAATCTTCATGAATGCATCTGCCAGTGTCGCATTCGAGGCGTGGGTGCGCGCCATGGCCTGTGCGCGGTCACGGACGGCGTCGTTGATGAGGAGTTCACGGCACGGATACACAGGGACAATGCCGGGATCAACGTGATCGATCGTGCGCTGATCCCCCACGGAAAAAGCCCGCACATCCGAAATCTCGTCGCCCCACAATTCGACGCGGACGGGGAGGTCTGCTGTCGAGGGGAAAACATCGATAACCCCACCACGCACAGCGAATTCGCCCCTCTTGCCGACGAGGTCCACGTGCTGATACCCCATTGCGGCCAGCTGTGTGGCGATGCCCGTGACATCGGTATCCGGGGCGAGGAGGATGGGTTCGCGCTCCCCTAGCCCCTTCATGATCGGTTGAATGAAGGATCGCGCGGGAGCAACAATGATGCGTATCGGCTTCTGGCCAGGAATATCGTCGGGGTGAGTAAGACGACGAAGGACGCGCAGTCTCGCCCCGATGGTTTCCGAACTAGGAGACAAACGCTCATGCGGAAGTGTTTCCCATGCTGGGAAGAGGGCAACTGCATCGCCCATCATCTCACGCAGTTCCGCGGTGAGATCTTGTGCTTCGCGGCCAGTGGCCGTGACCACAATCACGACCGACTTCTCCGCAATTGCCCTGGTGACCCACGGGCGTGCCTCGTCGATGGCGGAAACGTGGAGACGCGGTGCCCCCACTGAGGCAGTGACTCCCCTGAGCTTCGGCGACTGCAGTGCCAGCTGCGCTACCCCCGTCAACGGTGCCTGCACGCCATCCCTAGGCTGAGCCTGCACTGTCTCCGCATCACATGACCGTGGTGTTTCAGATGCAGCGTCGGGCACGGGCGCAGGGGTGGTCGCAGAGGAGTCTGTCATGACGCTGATTGTAACGGCCCTTCCATCTAGGTTTCGCCGCGGAATACCTCTGCGCTCCGTGTCTGCCTATATACCTCCGCTGGATCCGCGTCCTTACCTGCGCCAAGGCGTGCGCCCTGTTGGCCTGCTTCGCCTTCCACATCCTCGTGGAGAATCGGGTTCTTCTCCATACCTGCGAGACCGTTCCACACGAGGTTCACGATGTGTGCTGCCACAACGTCCTTACTAAAGAGGGCCGTGGCATTACTACCACCCTGGCCAGTCTGCGCGCTGGTATCAGTACCCATCGTGTTCACTGTCCACCACTGTGCCACCATGGCCACGCATCCCATCATCCCCTGGGCATATAGCTCTGCTAAACGCTCATCTAAACCATTCCTCTTAAATGCGTGCGCAAGAATATGGGACGCCCTGTTCACAGATAACCCCAGCAACGTGGATTGATGCCCACCACCAGGCCGGGAATTGTGCCCCGTCGAGACACCGTAATACGACGTTGACGCCGTCGATTGGGACGACCGCCCCACAGCGCCGACCACGGCACCATCCCGAACCAGAATCCGGAATGCATCCTCATTCGTCTCCGCAAAATCTAACACTGCATACACGGCACGCTCGATACGGATCCGGGATCGCCCTTGGACGAGAGCGTCGTCGATAGTGCGGTCAAGAGCAACCATATCTTCATCAATAACTGCCTGATAAAGCCCCTCTTTTCCGCCAAAGTGCTCATAAATAACGGGTTTGGATACCCCCGCCCGGGACGCGAGTTCCTCTACGCTAGTTCCTTCAATACCTTTTTCAGCAAAAACTGGTCTGCTCATAGCAATCAGCTGGGAACGACGCTGTTCGGCTGACATACGTTGACGTGTCATATCCACAGAATATCTGGAACTGACGACACGGTTGCCCCAGTTCCGGAAATGACCTCATGGTGCACAGCAACTGTCTTTCATGCCACGTGTTGCAAGGGTCTGTTCAGGAGAAATGGGATTTTCTCCGGGTCGTCGGGTAGAGTTAAGCGCCGCAGCGACGGGCAATCGTCGTTTCCGCATTTTCTCCCGTGGTGTAATTGGCAACACAGCTGGTTTTGGTCCAGCCATTCTAGGTTCGAGTCCTGGCGGGAGAGCCACAACTATATGCACAGCTATATGATCGGATCTATCACCCGAACCCGCTAAACCGATGGGAGAGTCCGTGAGCACTACCCCAATTGCAGTCATTGTTTTGGCCGCAGGGGCTGGCACCCGAATGAAGTCAGATACCCCCAAGATGCTGCATCAGATTGGGGGGCGCTCACTTCTCTCCCACTCGTTATATGCAGCCACAGGGCTCAGCCCCGACCATCTCGTTGTCGTCGTGGGGCATCAAAAAGAACTCGTTGCCCACGCTGTTGATAACTGGCAGAAGGAATCATCACCAGCGTCCAGCGTCGCACTAGCCCATCAGGAACAGCAGAATGGCACTGGCCACGCTGTCATGTGCGGCATCGATAGTCCCGAGCTTGACGGGTTCACAGGCACTGTCGTCGTTACCAACGCTGACGTTCCTCTTCTGTCGTCGACAACTCTGGAATCCCTTGTCGACGCCCACACCCGCACCCCCGCAGCCGCAGTCACCGTACTCACCGTAGATGCCCCCACCCCCACGGGATACGGGCGCATCATCCGCAACGCCGATGGTGAAGTCACAGCCATCGTCGAAGAAAAAGACGCCACGGACGAACAGCGACGCATCAAAGAAGTCAACACCGGGGTCTTCGCCTTCGACGCTGATGTATTACGTCGCTCACTAGGCAAACTCGACACCAACAACGCACAGGGCGAGATGTACCTCACCGACGTCCTCGGCATCGCACGAAACGAGGGGCTCATTGCCCGCGGACACATGGCACACGATCCCGCAGAACTCGCCGGCGTCAATGATCGCGTCCAACTGGCCGACGCCGGGCGAGTCCTCAACCGCAAGGTGTGCGAGCATCACATGCGCAACGGAGTGACCATCATCGACCCCGAATCCACGTGGATCGACGTCACCGTCACTATCGGCCGTGACGTCACCATCCACCCGGGAACACAGCTCCACGGACGAACACAGATCGACGACCAAGCAGAAATCGGACCCGACACCACGCTCACCAACGTCGTCGTCGGAACAGGCGCGCGCGTCATCCGATCCCACGGATCAGACTCCACCCTCGGCGCACACACCACCGTCGGCCCCTTCGCGTACATCAGACCCGAAACACACCTGGGTGACGACGGCAAAATCGGAACATACGTCGAAACGAAGAACTCCACCATCGGACGTGGCACTAAGGTTCCCCACCTCACCTACGTTGGTGACGCCACGATCGGCGAGTACTCCAATATTGGCTGTTCATCTGTGTTCGCCAACTACGATGGTGTCAACAAACACCGCACGACCGTAGGCTCACATGTCCGGACGGGATCTGACACCACGTTCGTCGCCCCCGTCACCGTTGGCGATGGTGCTTATTCAGGCGCAGGAACCGTCATTACCGATGACGTCCCAGCCGGAGCACTCGTCGTTCCCGGCGCACGCCAGCGAGTCATCGAAGGGTGGGTGTCCACAAAACGCCCGGGTAGCGCCGCAGCGAAAGCAGCCGAAGCCGCTATGCGTAGTACCAACGAGGCAGGGGGCACTACCAACGACACCTCCCCCGATGGCACACACTAAGAGTCTGGCAATATGGCACCACCCGATCACACCCCTGCCGTCAGCACGTAGTATCACTACGTGCCAGGTATTGTTGATGAGTCCCACTAATCCACGCCTGCACAATCAACGTGGTTCCTAACCTGACCGCCGACAAGCGTGATCACCGTGGTCACCACAGAAAGGCATACCGTGAATTCACACTGGACGGAAAACCAGAAAAACCTCATGCTCTTCTCCGGACGCGCACACCCTGCTTTGGGAGAACGCGTCGCCAAAGAACTAGGTATCGAGCTCACACCCACCACCGCCCGCGACTTTGCCAACGGCGAAGTGTTCATCCGGTTCGAAGAATCCGTCCGCGGTAGCGACGCTTTCGTGTTGCAGTCCCACCCCCAGCCACTCAACAAATGGCTGATGGAACAGCTCATTATGATCGACGCGCTCAAGCGTGGATCCGCGAAGCGCATCACAGCTATTCTCCCGTTCTACCCCTACGCCCGTCAGGATAAGAAACATCGCGGCCGCGAACCGATTTCCGCCCGCCTGGTGGCTGACCTTTTGAAGACGGCTGGCGCAGATCGGATCGTGTCTGTCGATCTTCATACCGACCAAATCCAAGGTTTCTTCGATGGGCCTGTGGATCATATGCACGCCATGCCGATCCTGACGGACTATGTGAAATCCAAGTACGACACATCAAACATTGTTGTGGTCTCCCCCGACGCTGGCCGTGTCAAGGTCGCCGAAAAGTGGGCGCAGGAACTTGGGAATGCGCCCCTCGCGTTCGTCCACAAGACACGTGACATTGATGTTGCCAACAAGATCACGTCGAATCGAGTCGTCGGTGATGTCTCCGGGCGCACGTGCGTCCTGCTTGATGACATGATTGATACCGGTGGAACTATCGCCGGCGCTGTCAAAGTTCTTCGCGAAGCTGGTGCCAACGATGTCATTATTGCCACGACACACGGTGTGTTCTCGGATCCAGCCCGCGAGCGTCTCTCCGCGTGCGGTGCCCGTGAAGTGATCACCACTGATACGCTTCCCCAGAACGCCGACCACTGGGAGAATCTGACTGTGTTGTCAATTGCTCCGCTCTTGGCTAAAACGATCCACGAGATTTTCGAAAACGGGTCTGTCACAACGCTCTTTGAGTAGTAGCTGTTTGCTTGGTGGTCTCCTCGGCCGGAGGAACGTTTGGTTCCTCCGGCCGATATTGTTATTCTTACCGGGTATGTCTCGGCGAGGGTGGCCCTGTCCCATGCATGGCCCCGTTATCGACGCGATGAAAATCACCAGCGGTGTGGGCGCACAGTGAGCGCTATGGCCTCATGAAGTCACTATTCCGCCTTTTTCTGCGCGATCTCTCCGGGGCGGCAGACGCGCTGATATTCATTTCATGGAATCCGTTATCTGCGCGTTTATCGCTGATGATTGGAGATTATTGTGGCTACTCACATTTCTAACCTTGATGCTTCCGCCCGCCACGAGTTCGGCAAGGGTGCATCCCGCCGCTTGCGTCGCGCAGGCCGCATCCCCGCCGTGATCTACGGCAATGAGCTGGACGAGCCGATCCATATCTCGGTCGATTCCATTGAATTCCATGCTGTCCTGCGTAATCATGGTTCAAACGCCGTTGTCGACATTGACGTCGAGGGCGACAAGCACCTCACCATGGTGAAGGCTGTTGATCAGAATGTTCTTACTCTCGACGCCGACCATGCTGACCTCCTAGCTATTCGCCGTGGCGAAACTGTCGAGGTTGAGGTTCCAGTTGTTACCGAAGGCACAGTTGCTCCTGGTGGCATGCTCATGCAGGACGTTGATGTTATTAACGTTGAGTCTGATGTTCTCTCCATTCCAGAAGAGATCACCGTCAGTGTTGAGGGCCTTGCGGTTGGCGACCAGATCACCGCTGGTGACATCCGGATGCCGGCCAACACCACCCTAGTCTCTGATCCGGACACCCTGATTGTCAACGTTGTCGTTCCTGAGGTTGCGGACACCGAATCTGACAATGAGGACAACGCCGAAGCTGAGGGCGAGTCCACTGAGGCTGAGTCCGAGAGCAACGCTGAGTAAGGCTTATCTCTCGTGGGTGTGTTGTCATCGTCTGCATCGCGTCGTGGTCGTGCATCACGGCCGGGTTCCCATAGTCCCTCCAGTGCCGACCCGTTTCTTGTGATTGGCCTAGGCAATCCGGGGTCCTCCTATGACAACACTCGACACAATATTGGTCAGATGGCGCTGGACGAGCTCGCGTCGCGCGCGCTTCCCACGCCATTGACATTGTCACGGCATAAGAAGACCAACACGGATGTGGCCCAGATGTCATTGCCCGGGCCTGGGGGTTCGTGTGTGCCGGTTATTCTTGGCCGCCCGCGGTCCTATATGAACCTGTCGGGTGGGCCGACCGCGTCGTTGGCGCGGTATTTCCATGTCCTAGCAGACAACGTGATCGTTCTTCATGATGATCTTGACCTCGAGTTCGGGACGATACGTCTGAAGCGAGGTGGTGGTGAAGGTGGTCACAATGGTCTGCGGGATATCACTAAGGCGCTGGGAACGAAGAACTATCTCCGGGTGCGTGTAGGGGTTGGCCGTCCACCTGGGCGGATGTCTCCCGCAGACTTCGTGCTCACAAAGTTCTCTGTAAAGGAAGCTACGGACGTGCAGATCATGTGCGCTGATGCTGCGGACGCCGTCGAACTCCTCATCGCACACGGTCTGGAGTACGCGCAAAACGAGGTTCACTGACAAGAGAGCATCTACTCCCCTGGTCTATGCGGGAATACTAGACCCGGAAAGTGCTCATCTAGGTGTGTGGTGACGTTTTCTCAACTTTTTAATCATGATCCCAAGGGCGTCGTCGTCAAGTGTTGTTATGTCCATTCGACGCAAGTGAGCCACGACGTACGGACACCGGATACACCGAGGCGACGACTGACAACACCTCTCTTTGGGGCCCTTATACAGGCATTTCTCCACTTCCTCATGGAGTGCCGATCGCCCTAATGAGGTTGATACCTCATGGCCAAGGGCACCATTCTTGCGCGCCTCCACGCGGGCGTAATAGCGGGCTTCGTATTCAGCTTCTTTGTCACGGAACAGGCTCAGCCGCCTCATCGCGGGATCAATAGCGGAATGGTCGTTTGTACGCTTACCCACAGGTTGCCTTTCGTTGCACTCTGAGGTGAAACCGTAGCACCCCCTAGGAAAGGCCCCTCCTCTCTACATCCAACTGGTAAACAACATCGCCCACTTGTCCACCCTGAACAGCAGAAACACCCTGCCCTGCCCAGAGTGACATGTACTCGGTATTTCCCTGTGTGGTCGCGATTTTACGGATCGGAGAGGTCAGCCCGTTCACCGCTGGGTACACGGCGGGCGCGTCAGGATGTGCGTCGATGAACTCGTTTCGACGTCCACGCGCGGGGCGGCCGGAGTATGCGCGGGTAACAACAGTGTCATCCGTCGTCGCAGAAATGAGTGCTTGCCGGTACGGCTCATTCGTTCCCGCCTCCTCAGTGGCAGCGAACACGGTGCCGGCGGCGATCGCATCGGCACCGCTACTCAATGCGGCGACAACCGTTTCACGTGTCGATATTCCGCCAGCGGCGATGATGGCAGGTCTGGGTTCGCCCTGTGGTGTATCGGCAAGGACTGCGGAGACAGAGCGCAGGAGAGTGAGAAGCGGTTCAGAATTGGGTTCTTCACCAGGTGTCAGTGTTGCACGGTGTCCGCCTGCTTCAACCCCCTGAATAATGATTCCTGCGACGCCTCGTTTGGCAGCATCACATGCTGCTCGAACGGTGGACACGGTGGCCCATACCTCAATTCCGTGCGTGTGAAATTCGTCGATTAATTCCGTCGATGGGAGGCCAAAGGTGAAGCTCACCACTGAGGGGCATGCGGCGTGATCATCGGTGAGGACTTTTTCTGTCTCCTTCTGGCGCGATCGTCTCATGGAGAGACGCCGGCGGATGATCGCGAGTTTCCCTTCCCAATGATCGTCAGTGTTCCAGGTCAGCTCGGGTGTATCCAGCCCGAGACTCTCATAGTACGGTTGGAGTGTATCGCGGTAGGCTTCAGCACGGTCACGCTCGGGCCGGCTCGGACTAGGTTGGGGTATGAATATATTGAGGCCGAAGAAGGGCTCCGCACCACGGTCACGCGCCCGGCGAGCAACCTCGTCACATTCGCGATCGATCGCGTCCGGCGTTTTATACCCGGCGGCGAGAAATCCTAATCCCCCATGCGCAGCTACCGCGTCAACGAGTGCTGGACATGATGGGCCACCAGCCATAGGAGCAGCAATGATGGTACGGCAGGCCGTAGATTTTATGGGCACTGCTGAGGGTGAGTTCGGTGCCGTGTTCATAGTGGAGACGATACCGACCGGTACACCGCCATGTGAGTTGTTCACCGAAAACGTGAGGTTCGCTCAGATGCCGCTATCATGAAGCGGTTGGGTTGCTGCCACGCCCAGGTGTGGGCCACGGCTAGATGGTGCACATGTTTAAGGTGGGCAGGAGTTGCTGAAGGCCACAGTAATTACTGGCGCCGCTAGCCTTCCAATACGTTAATGGCACACGGTAGATCACAGTAGACGATAAGGATTAGTTTGATGAGCACGGTCGCGGAGGAGAGCGCACGGCGCCGGACATTCGCAGTGATTGCACACCCCGACGCTGGTAAGTCCACGTTGACTGAGGCCCTAGCCCTCCACGCGCATGTTATCGCCGAAGCTGGCGCTGTCCATGGTAAGGCGGGGCGGAAGTCGACAGTGTCGGACTGGATGGAGATGGAAAAAGACCGCGGTATTTCCATTGCGTCGTCGGCGTTGCAGTTTGAGTACCTCCCGGAGGATGCACCACAGGGTGCGGCCCCCTACGTTATTAATTTGGTGGATACTCCTGGCCACGCGGACTTCTCGGAGGACACTTATCGTGTGCTCACCGCCGTTGATGCTGCTGTCATGCTAATTGACGGTGCCAAGGGCTTGGAGCCCCAGACTCTCAAGCTGTTCCGTGTGTGTAAGGCGCGGGGCCTTCCCATTATTACGGTGATTAACAAGTGGGATCGTCCGGGCCGGGCGCCTCTTGAGTTGATGGATGAGATCGTCAATGAGATTGGGCTTCAACCCACCCCGTTGTTTTGGCCGGTGGGTATGGCTGGCGATTTTCACGGTCTAGCCCGGCGCGGCGACGATGGTGAGGTCACTGAATATATTCACTTTTTGCGGACGGCGGGTGGCTCGACCATTGCGCCTGAGGAGCATTACTCCCCTGAGGATGCGTCGTCGAAGGAAGGCGATGTGTGGGATACGGCTGTTGAGGAGTGTGAGCTTCTCACGATGGATGGTGCTGTCCATGATCAGGAGCTTTTTCTGGACTGTACGACGTCGCCGGTGGTGTTTGCGTCAGCGATGTTGAATTTTGGTGTTCACCAGATTTTGGATGTGTTGTGTGAGCTTGCTCCTGAGCCGGGGCCGCGGGAGTCGGATCCGAAGATAATGGAGTCTACGGGGAAATCCTCGGGTGCGATTGATGCGGTGCGCAGGCCCGTGGATGCGTTTTCTGGTGTGGTGTTTAAGGTGCAGGCCGGTATGGATGCTCACCACCGGGATAAGCTGGCGTTTATGCGGGTGGTCTCCGGCGAGTTTCATCGCGGTATGCAGGTGACTCATGCGCAGTCGGGCCGGTCATTTTCAACGAAGTACGCGTTGACGGTGTTCGGTCGCACGCGCTCCACGGTGGAGACAGCCTACCCCGGTGACATTGTGGGATTGGTGAATGCGGGCGCTTTGGCTCCTGGTGACACCATTTATGATGGGACGCGGGTGCAATTTGCGCCGATGCCTCAGTTTGCGCCGGAGAATTTCCGGACGTTGCGGGCGCGGTCGTTGGGGAAGTATAAGCAGTTTCGTAAGGCGTTGGAGCAGTTGTCGTCGGAGGGGGTGGTGCAGATTTTGCGCAATGATGCACGTGGTGATGCTGCCCCCGTGATGGCTGCGGTGGGCCCGATGCAGTTTGAGGTCATGCAGGGCCGAATGGACAATGAGTACAACGTTGAGACGGAAACAACTCCGGTGCCGTACTCGGTGGCGCGTCGTACTGATGCACAGTCGGCGCCTGAGTTGAACCGGCAGCGTGGTGTGGAGGTTTTCACTCGTGACGACGGGGAGCTCATCGCGCTTTTTGGTGATAAATGGAAGCTCCAGTTCATTGAGCGGGAGCATCCTGAATGTACGCTTGAGCCGATGGTGGCTGACTAGCGCCGGTGTGCTCCCAATTGGTCGGCGATGGTGTCGGTTGCTGTGACGAGTGCTGAGGTTGTTTCGGCCTCGTAGGAGGCGTGTCCTGATGTTGGTGACCACACGAACTTAGCTTCGGGCCAGGCTTTGTGGAGCTGCCAGGCTGTGATGGGTGGGCAGACGACGTCGTAGCGTCCTTGGACGATGATGGCGGGGATGTGTCGAATTTTGTCGACGTCTCGGAGGAGTTGTCCTTCTTTCATGAATCCGCCGTTGACGAAGTAGTGGTTTTCAATGCGGGCGAATGCGAGGGCGAAGTGTTCGTCCTCGTGGGTGTCTGTGGAGTGATCGCGCAGGTAGGAGGTTGAGCCTTCCCATACGCTCCATGCGCGTGCTGCTGCGAGGGCGGTGTCGTGGTCGTCCGACCTGAGGAGGTCATGGTAGATCTCCATGAGGTTGACATCGGGTAGGTGTGTCATTCCGGCCGGGTTGAGTGGATCGGGTTTCTGGTCGTCGGGAATGACAGAGAGGTACCGCTCCCATTTGTCGGGGAATAGGTAGGCTGCGCCACCGTTGTAGTACCAATCGAGTTCGGTGCGTCGCAGCATGAATATGCCGCGGAGAATAATGGCGAGTGCTCGTTGTGGGTGTGCTTGGGTGTACGCGAGGGAGAGTGTTGATCCCCATGATCCGCCGAACACTACCCACTTGTCTATGTCCAAGGTTGTGCGCACGGCCTCAATATCGCCGATGAGTTCCGCGGTGGTGTTGGCGGAGAGTTCGGCATCGATGTTGGTGTTGGGGTCTGCCATGTGGGGTGTGGACTTCCCGCATCCGCGCTGGTCGATGAGGATGATTCGGTATCGCTCTGGGTCGAAGAACCGGGCGTCGTTGGCGGTTGTTCCGCCGCCGGGTCCGCCATGTATGAAGACGGCGGGCACCCCGTGGGGGTTTCCGTATTCTGCGAATGCTATGTGCTGTGTGCTTGCCGCGGAGCCTGGGTGTGCAGGTCGTTCGATGGTTCCTTCGTGGTATGGGGTTGTCGTGGGGTAGAGCCCGGTGGTGGCGTCAGCGTGATGTCCATTGTGGGATTCCATGGAGTCCACCTAACCATAGATGCCTGCTGGGCGGGCAGGGGTGTGGGTGCAGGACGTGTCTGGGATGAATCGTCGTGTTCAGAGGGGTGTGTTTGTAACAAATGTGTACCAAAGCTCGATAAATATTGCACGCATCGTGCAAGTTTTTCTAACGTAGATGTGATCCCCTTCTGCGCACTCTATGACGTATACGTGGCGCCTCGGGAGACCTCACCCCTTGATACGAAAGGCTGCTTTTCTATGGCACGTTTTCTCTACCGGGTAGGTTCCTCTGCCTACCGGCACAAATGGCGATTCATCGCCGTGTGGTTGCTCATCCTCATTGGTATGGGCGCTGCTGCTACATCCCTGTCGGAAAGTACGAGTTCCACATTCTCCATTCCCGGCATTGAGAGCGAAAAAGCTCAAAACCTGATGAAAGAGCGTTTCCCTGGGGTAGGAAACCAAGCAAGCACCCCCACAGGGACTGTCGTTTTCCGAGCTGACAACGGGAAAACGCTCACTGACCCGGATATGCAACAAAAAATCAACAGCACGCTGATCGCATTGAAGGATGCGGGCATTCTCAAAAATACGGATGCCCTGGTGGATCCAGCGACCGCAGCGGCCGGGGTCAGTCAGAAGATTGCGGCAGCAGGACAACAGCAACAGCTGCCGGAACCGCAGATCGCCAAGAATATTCAATCGGCCTCGCCTCTGTCTCACGATCAGAAGACGGGCACCGTTGGCATTACGTTTGATGCGAAGACGGTGTCGTCGGTTCCCGCGTCGAGTATCGACAAGTTTGAGGACATCATTAGTCACTCCCGATCGTCCGACCTCACCATTGAATATGAAGGCCAAGCTTTCACGATGCAGCCACCGAGCTCCAGTGTGTCCGAGCTCATCGGCATTGCTGTTGGTTTCCTTGTCCTCATCATCACCTTCGGTAGTCTGATTGCCGCAGGTATGCCGATCATTACAGCACTCGTCGGTGTGGCTATTGGCAACCTGGGCGTCGTGGCATTGACGGGTTTGGTCGACAGTGTCAATAATTCGACCCCGATGTTGGCCTCTATGTTGGGTCTGGCTGTGGGCATTGATTACGCCCTGTTTATTACCTCGCGGTACAAGAATGAATTAACTCAGACTAATAACAGGATTCACGCTGCCGGACGCGCTGTCGGCACCGCTGGGTCATCGGTGGTCTTCGCTGGACTCACCGTCATCGTCGCGTTGTGTGCCCTCACCGTCGTCAACATTCCTTTCTTGTCGACGATGGCTCTCACGGCCGCTGCCACGGTAGCTATCGCTGTGTTAGTTGCACTGACACTACTACCCGCTGTCCTGGGCTTGTTCGGCACCGCATTCTTCAAAGGTAACGTTCCGTTCATCGAAGCGCCTGACCCTGAGCGTGACAAACCGACGATGGGCCTACGTTGGGTTCGCCTCGTGCGCAAGCAGCCGTGGGCATTTGTGGGTGTCGGCGTCGTTGCACTTGTTCTCATTGCTATCCCCATGACCCGTTTGGATCTCGCTTTACCAACGGATGCCACCTCAGATCCAGCCAAGTCACCTCGCCATGCCTACGAACTGGTTGACGACGCCTTCGGCCCCGGCCGGAATGCCCCACTGCTTGCCGTCGTTGATGCGAAAGATGTACCACAGGACCAGCGTCCACTCGTGTTTGCGAAGGCTGCTCAGGAGTTCACCACCGTCGATGGTGTGAAGAATGCCATGGTGGGCCAACTTAATAAGGCTGGCGATACCGCCCAGATTCTCATTGAACCAACGACCGGCAGCGTCGATGAGAAGACTAAAGAGACATTACAGGCTATCCGCAATAAGGAAACCTCGTTCACGAACGAGACTAAAGCAACCTACGGTGTCACCGGGATTACAGCGATTCAGACGGATATTTCAGACCGCCTCGATAACGTCTTAATTCCCTACATTGCGATCGTTCTTGTCTTGGCGTTCTTCATCCTGATGGTGGTGTTCCGTTCCATTCCTGTGCCACTTGTGGCTGCACTTGGATTCGGCCTGACAGTGTGTGCAACCTTCGGCCTGACAGTGGGTGTCTTCCAGGAAGGATGGTTGGGCATCATTTCTGATCCGCAGCCGATCACATCGTTCCTTCCGATCATCCTGATCGGTATCGTCTTTGGTCTCGCCATGGACTATGAGGTCTTCTTGGTGTCACGGATGCGTGAGATGTGGCATCACGGAGAGGCCGCTGGGAATGCTGCTGTCAATGGCTTCAAACACGGTGCCCGTGTGGTGACAGCCGCAGCCTTAATTATGATCTCCGTCTTCGCAGCATTCGTACTGCAGGATTTGCAGGTTATTAAGACGATGGGGTTCGCCTTGGCGGTCGCGGTGTTTATTGATGCATTTATCGTGCGCATGACGCTCATCCCAGCGACAATGTTCATCCTTGATGAGAAAGCCTGGTGGATTCCCAAGTGGCTGGATAGAATCACGCCACGCGTCGACGTCGAAGGTGAAGGGATCACAGATATCTCCAATGATGAACACTCGTCGGGGAGCACAAAGGTAGATGCTGACTAATGAGTGGACGTCGTGAATCGAAGAAAACAGCCACGCGACACGCCATCGCCGAGGCTGCACTGACGGTGATGACGCACCGCGGGATTGATGGATTCACGGTGGCCGCAGTGGCTGAGGAGGCAGGTGTGTCCGTCCGGACATTCCACAACTATTTCTCCTCGGTCAGTGAGGCATTGCAATATCAATGCTCGATCCTGTTTGATGCGTTCGCGTCCACTATGGTGAGCGCACCTGCCGAGTGGGATATTCTCTCCTGTTTTGAGCACGCCGCTGAACAGTTGATACACACCATCTTCGATAAGGGGTGGGCTGCTATCAACCCGGAAGCTATCGCGCTATATTTACTCAGTTCAGGAGAATCTGAATGTGCTGATCAGTACCATGCGGATATTGACAAGATGCACGCAGCCATCGCTGCTCGCGAGTCAATCCTCTGCGGGGTGCCATACTCCCCCCGGTCATTGCATGTGTGCTTACTCTATGAACTCTCAGTCGCAGCAATGAACGCAACAGTGAGTAGTTTCGGTCTAGGCCGTGGACAATCACTTGCCGATCAGGGTATTCCCAAAGATGAGTTCCTGAGCACCCTACGCCAGTCATTCGCAACGATACGGAATCGTTTTATCGACACTCCCGTCGGCTAATCCTGCACCGCACGCATGCCAAGCGCGTGCGGGGCCGCAACCACCCTATTGTCTCAGGGGTCGTGGCGGCCCCTTTGTGGTGGGTTGTGGCACGGCCTGGGGAATCGATGAGTACCATTAAGGTCATTCTCAGGGCGGGGTGAAATTCCCCACCGGCGGTGAGCCACTTCCGACAGAGACGAAGAGGTAAGCCCGCGAGCGCCCTCACGTGCCAGGTCCATGCAGTCTGTCGCGGGAGGGGTCTAGCAGATCCGGTGTGATTCCGGAGCCGACGGTCATAGTCCGGATGAAAGAGAATGTACTTTTGTATGCCTTCTTCTGTATGCCTCTGAGGATCACGTCGCCTTACTAGGGAGAACATCGTGAATCCTTTATCCCATTGTCTCGACGCCTCCGTCGTCATCGCCGGCTACCCTATTCTGTGGCGGGAAATCATCGGCAATCTTTTTGGACTTGCCTCCGCCATCGGCGGGATGAAACGCGTGGTATGGGCCTGGCCCGTCGGCATTGTGGGCAATGTTTTGCTCTTCACCGTGTTTTTGGGGGGTGTGTTTGATACTCCACAGAATCTTGATCTCTATGGCCAGGCTGGTCGCCAAGTGATGTTTCTCGTGGTGAGCGCGTACGGTTGGTATCGGTGGCGGACAGCGCGCCACAAGGGGCTTCGTGAAAGCCATGCCGCTGATCCGTCGCGCTCGATTGTCTCAGAACCCACCGACGCAGCCATCGAACCCCATTGGGCGTCACCACGGCAACGCCTCATGATGGTTGGTGTCGCCATCGTTGGCACGGTGGTGTGCGCATGGGTGTTCAGCAGGCTAGGTTCGTGGGGCCCGTGGTCCGACGCATGGATTTTCGTTGGCTCCATGCTGGCCACATACGGAATGGCGAAGGGGTGGACCGAGTTCTGGCTCATCTGGATCGGAGTGGACGTTGTTGGTGTTCCACTCCTCCTCACAGCGGGATACTACCCATCCGCCGTGCTGTACATCATATACGCAGGATTCGTAGTGTGGGGCTTTACCGTGTGGACACGACTCCACGGGAATAGCCACTACTCACAGTGAGCACCGTCCAGAGCCTCGTCGAAAGGCTCTGCGCTGACCTCGGCGGTCACGTGTGGGTCAAAACTTGGGCGCTTGTCTTTGTCCACAAGAACAGCCCGCACGCCTTCCGCAAAATTTTCTTGACGGCGTAAAACCTTACCTACCTCATACTCGTTGCGGAGGCCATGGCGCAGATCAACAGCTTTCTCATTTGCACGAAAAAGTAGCGTCGTTGCCACCAACGAGGTGGGATTAGCCAAGCTGAGCAGGTTATCAACGACGGCAATAAACTCCTTATCGTAGTCACCTGTGTCTAGCTTCGCTTCAATATCGAACCAATCCCCCTCGCCAAAAATGTCATTAATCTCATCAATATGGCGAGCAACATAGGATGGACCAGCATCTTTGGGCGGACGAGCATACGACTCTAACGCAGCGTCGAGGCCGTCGGCATCAATCGCTGTCACGAAATTATCGATGTCACTTGAGGGAACAAAGTGCGTCGCGACACCCGACCACAACAAATCAGCCTGGGTAAACCGATACCCCGTCAACCCCATGAACAACGCCAACCCCACCGACGATGTCCCACCAGGATCTCCATAGGGCTGTGTGACATGCTGCATCGCATACGACACACCAACATCCGTCGAATAGCCGATAGCCATCTCTGGCATCGAGGCCCACGTCTTCTCCGTAATCACGCGATGTGAGCCGTGCAAGGAAATTCCCAGGCCACCACCCATAACAAGCCCATCCATCACAGCAACACATGGCTTCGGGAACTCCGCCAACAGCGTGTTCATGCGGTATTCGTCCGTGAAAAACGCATCAGCAGCAGCATGCCCCTCCTCTGTGCCCTCCAACTGGAGTTCACGCACACGCCGAACATCCCCGCCCGAACAATAGGCTTTCGGCGACGTCGACGTCACCACAACAACATCAACCGCGGCATCATCAGACCACACAGTCAATGCCTTCTCAATGGCCGCACACATCTCAGTGGTCAGCGAATTCAATGCTTCGGGACGGTCGAGAACAATATGCCCCACGGATCCCACGACAAAAAGATGAACCCACTCCGACGGAGATGCCACCACCGTAGAGTTCCCCGCCGGTGCCGAAACGCGATGCTGACCACTGCCATTGTGCTGGTCACTGTTTAGTGCGTGTGCCATGAAGGCAGTCTTACACTCCCGACCGCAAGATGACAGGGGATTCGCCAAAAATTTGGCAAATCACCCTCGTTTCCTGCCCCCGGACAGCACACAAATACCACCGACCAGACCGCGCCAGGGGCTCACATGCTCGGCACGAATACCGCAAAGAGTCGCTAACACTCTGGAACATTCACCGCAACATGCAGAGCGAGCCCACCGCCAGCAGTCTCCTTGTAACGATCCGACATATCCGCACCAGTTTCCTTCATCGTGGTAATCACTTCATCGAGGGACACCCGGTGAGTTCCATCGCCACGCAGAGACATACGGGCCGCATTAATAGCTTTACCAGCAGAAATGGCGTTTCTCTCAATGCAGGGGACTTGAACTAAGCCACTAATGGGGTCACAGGTCAGACCCAGTGAATGCTCCATCGCTATTTCAGCGGCATTCTCCACTTGCTGTGGTGTCCCCCCCAACACTTCGGCCAAACCAGCAGCAGCCATCGAGGCTGCAGACCCAACCTCACCCTGGCATCCAACCTCTGCACCCGAGATCGACGCCCGCTCCTTATAGAGCGAACCTACTGCCGCCGCGGCCAAGAGAAACCGTCGTGCCGCATCTTGCGGATCCTTCCTGCCTGCCGGCGTGAACGTGAGAGCATAGAATCCCACAGCGGGAATAATTCCGGCGGCGCCGTTGGTCGGTGCTGTCACCACACGCCCCCCCGCCGCATTTTCCTCATTGACCGCCAGGGCGACGAGATTCATCCAGTCAGTTGAGAACTCGGCAGTTTGATGCGGATCATCGGCGAGCAAATCACGGTACCACTTCTTCGCACGACGACGAACACCCAGCCCACCAGGCAAAATACCGTCCTGGGTGACGCCGCGCTTAGCGCACTCCGCCATCGCTTCTGCAATGGCATCAAGGCCGGCATTGATGCGCTCATCACTACGACGGGATTGTTCACACTTGCGCTGAACCTCGGCGATGGAACCACCCAGTTCCTCAGCTTTCGCGATCAACTCCTTAGCTGAAGTGAACAACCACGGGCCTGTCAGCGCATCCTGGTCAGGCACCTCATCCTTTGTGCGGATAAAGCCGCCGCCGATGGAATAGAACGTTTGCTTACAACGCTGGCCACGCACAATTGCCGAGAATGTCACGGCATTGGTATGAATCGTGCGCACCACTGTTGGGCGAAGAATAATATCTTCAAAACCACATTGGACCGGCATGGACTCATCACCCGCCAGGTTGATTGTCCGTGTCCGGCGAATCTCCTCCAGACGAAGCTCCATAAAATCAGGATCGACAGTGGCTGGATCTGCACCATCAAGCCCGAGCAAACACGCCCCCAGCGTCCCGTGCCCAACTCCCGTCGCAGCCAATGAACCATAGAGAATAACCGTAATGCTTTCTGGGTCCTGCGTCACCGCGCCACCCGCTAACTCCACTGACTCCCGCCCAGTGGACACCGTTGGATCAGGATCAGCGCCATCATGATCTCCACGCAAGTCGACATATTCGTCATCGGCAAGGACAGAGTGGCTGGAGGCGGGAACGTCCCCCCCACGTGATCCTGTCAGCTGTTCCCTCAAGCTGCGTGCAAATTCGAGTCCGGCACGCATTGGCCCCACAGTGTGCGAACTCGACGGCCCCACACCAATGCGAAATAGTTCAAATGTGCTCACAGTCATACCGACGAGGATAACGCGCCACCCTCACCACGAAAATTCAGCATCCCGACGGCGCAGAACCCCCGAGCATCACCACAGGAATCACGCTCCCATGTCGGGGCTCATGCACCCCGACACAACCCTATGATGCATCGTCGTCAATCGTGACTTCGGACATGTCGTCCCAACCGACACGGCCCTCGATTGTGGTGTTGATGATTGCCGGCGTGGACTCCAGCAGATCATTCATCGCAGCAATCCCAGCAGCAAAGTGATCAGACTCCGCGTGTGCCTTACCAGCTTCGGCGTCCTCGTAGGCTTCAACCAAGATGTATTCGTTGAGGTCATCAGTGTTCCGATACCACTGGAAGAACACACATCCCGGCTCCTGGCGGCATGCCTGGGTAAACTCATCCATCTGCTCACGGAATGATTCAAGGAACTCTTGCTTCGGGCGGAACCTCACATTAATAAAGATCATGCACCCCAGCCTAGCGGCATCACGACTCCCCCACATGTGACATGCACGAACCAGGCTCCCCAGCACACCCCTTTGCGAAAACAACGATGATGTGCCGCCCCATTGTGCCCTGCTTTGTGGCCCACTCCACTGGCTCGAAGGATGGAACAGTGACCAAAAGCCTCAATACACTTTCAACGTTTAACTAATTATTCTCGATCTTTTCGCCACACTCCATCCACGCCATCTCCAACTCTTCCCTCTCCTCACGAGCCTGAGACAGCTTAGTATCTAACACAGTGAGTTTCTCTGTATCGATGCCACCCGGGTCACTCGCAATCTCAGCCATCTCTCTCTCAATCATCTCTTCCCGCGATTGAATCTTCGCAATTTTCCGCTCAAGAGAATTCATCTCCTTGGAAATCTTGTGCTTTTCTGCAGCAGAAAGAACCTCCACGGCGGACTGCCCACTCCCAGGCCGCCCCACCGGCCGGCCAGAAACGGCACCTTCTCCACCAGCACTCGCGCCACTGTTCTCACCCCCCACCGCACCAGTGGTCACAGGCCGAGCATGGCCAGGGCCAGAGATTGCCTCCGTCCCCGCCGCAAATCCACTCCCCGTCGCCGCATGCCCGACCATCGAGCGTCGGCGATCAAGGTATTCATCAATACCCCCAGGTAGATGTGTCACACGCCCATCACCAAACAATGCAAAAGTGCTATCACACACGCGCTCCACCAGATACCGATCGTGCGAAATCACCACCAACGTCCCCGGCCAACCATCAAGCATCGACTCCAACTCCTGGAGCGTATCAATATCCAAATCATTCGTTGGCTCGTCGAGAAGCAAAACATTCGGCTCCGACATTAAAATCCTGGTCAACTGCAAACGACGCCGCTCACCACCAGACAAATCACGCACCGGTTGACGCTGACGCTTCACCGGAAACCCCAAACGCTCCGCCACCTGCGACGCCGACATCTCCCGCGTACCCAGCACCACATACTCAGCCACCGCCGTCACTGCCTCAAGAACCGTAAGGTCATCCGGGATATCCTCCAGCTCCTGACGCAACCACCCCAACCTCAACGTCTTTCCCTCACGACGGTAACCCGCCGCCAACGGATACTCCCCCGCAATCGTGCGTAACAACGTCGTCTTCCCCGACCCATTCACACCAACAAGGCCAATCCTCTCCCCTGGCCCCAAACGCCACGTCACATCATCCACCAACACCCGACCATCCGGCGTCGCAATCCTGGCATCACACACATCCACCACAATCTTCCCCTGACGCTGCGCGGAAAACGCCATGAGCTCCACAGAATCACGCGGCGCCGGCACATCCGCGATCAACGCCTCCGCAGCCTCAACGCGATACCGCGGCTTCGACGTCCGCGCCGGAGCCCCCCTGCGCAACCAGGCCAACTCTTTCCGCGCCAAATTCTGCCGACGCTGCTCGGCCGCATCCGCCTGACGCTGGCGCTCAGCACGCGCAAACATCCAATCGTTATACCCACCCTCATACGTATCAACGACACCGTCGTGAACTTCCCACGTCCGGGTCGCCACCGTGTCCAAAAACCACCGATCGTGAGTAACGATCACTTGGGCACAATTCCGACGCCGCAAGAAATCCGCCAACCACTGGACACCCTCAATATCAAGATGGTTTGTCGGCTCATCAAGAATCAACACATCAACATCCTGCACCAACGCAGCAGCCAACATCGTGCGCCGAAACTGTCCACCCGAAATAGCATTGGTCGGTTCATCCAACAGATCAGAGAGCTCAAGGCCTGCGATAATCGACCGTACCTCAGGGTCCGCAGCCCACTCATGCGCCGCCTTCTCCCCCACAATCGCCTGAATAACTGTGTCCGACGAACTCGACGCACGCTGGGCCACCGTCGCAATCTGAACATTGCGCCCATGCGTGACCCGACCAGAATCCGGCTCGACCTCACGGGTCAGCACACCAAGTAGCGTGGACTTCCCACCACCATTGAGTCCGACGACACCGATCCGGTCGCCCTCGTTCACTGCCACCGTCACCTGATCAAGGACAGTTTTCATGCCTCGACTCATGGTGACTGAATCTGTGGTGATCAGTGGGCGTACTACAGCCATTATTTTCTCAGAACTCCTTAGTCAGGGTGTCTCGTCATGTGCGTGAGACACAATATGAGTACCGGTCTCGTCACCGGGCGCATGGCTCGACGCAATTCTCGCCATGCGAACAGCTCCACTTCCCATCAGCTCATTGTGGACACTCTCCGCATGAGCTTCATCCATACAGAGCAGCGCACACGCCGGCCCCTGATTAGCCACAAGAGCGCCAAGAGCGCCAGCGCGATCGCCTGCCTGAATCACTCGACGAAGCGACGGTACAACACTGATCGCCGCTGGTTGAAGATCACTACCCATGGTGCAGGCAACCGCCGAGGGGTCGCCGGAAACCAGGGCTCGCTCAAGATCTTCCATCCTTCCAACGCGACGATGAGCTTTCTTCCCTAGGGCCATCTCCGCACGTTGGTCAGTGAGACGATTCATGACACGCTCGCACAGCGTCACAGCAATGTCCTCGGTCTCAAAGCTGGTCCCCGGCCTCTCGCTACCACCACTGGGTGGCAAGTCAACCCCGGGAGAGAGCACCATCGGGACAGCCACAACCCACCAATACGGCCCCCTCGTCAACAGAGGGGTCCGACGACATGTATTGGCCGACGATTCATCGCCATCATCATGATCACGACGCATAATGCTGGTGCCACCGTCCAACACAAGGTCAATCACCGCGCTCTCGTCAGGGCACACCTCGCGGCCAATTCGACGGAGAACACCAGCAGGTAGTGAGCCAATAGCGCTCGTGTCGACTCCAGCAGGCGTTGAGAAGCCCATGGCACGCACAATGAAGTGATAGCCAAAGAACCGGTCAGCAGCAACGAGTGCTGCTGCCGCATCCGCAGCTTTGCTCCCTAAGCCAGCAGACAAGGGAATACGTTTGGTCACGGTGACATCAACTCGCGGCAGCGCCAACGATGGGGCGAGAACCTCACGGTACGCATCAGCAACCCGTTCAATGATTCGCCACACGATATTGTCACCGTTAGTAGGCACCGTTTTCATCGGAACCGTACCGTGAACACCAAGTCGATGAACCACGCGCCCAGTCGTGAGTGTCGCACCACCACCAGCAGATATGTCTGTCAGGCCATGGTATCGACGATTCTGCGTCCCTTCGCTTGCACAAATATTGACAGCATTCTTCAACGAAATTGTCTGAACAACAGACGACAAGCCCGACGAATGCGCCCGAAGATAGACCGACAAACTCGCCGGAGCTGTTGCCGTAATACCGGCCCACCCTTCGACGTACTGATCCCACGTCGTACTGGTGATATATGTACCACCATCGTCATTGGCCATGGCGTCACCGACTGGAGCCCTCGGAGATGTCCGCAAGGGTAATGAATTCATCAATCGACAGGGTTTCTCCGCGACGTTGTGGGTCAATTCCAGCTGCCCGGAGCATCTCCTCGGCGGCGGCCGCACCACCACAATGAGCTTTAAGAGCAGCACGGAGCGTCTTCCGGCGTTGCGCAAAAGCAGCATCTATCAGGGGCCACAATCGAGACCGGGCAGCGGAATCAGGTGTCCACGGCCGCGTTCCGCAATCAATGCGCACAAGCCCTGAATCAACGTTCGGCGCTGGCCAAAATACATTTTTCCCGATGGCGCCTGCACGTTTCACCGACCCATAAAAGCGAGCTTTCACACTGGGCACACCGTAAACTCGGTTTCCCGGCTCAGCAGCTAATCGGTCGGCAACTTCAGCTTGAACCATGACGAGCACACGCGTCATCGTCGGGAAAAGTTCGAGAACATGCAGAAGTATAGGAACTGCGACGTTGTACGGCAGGTTGGCCACGAATGCTGTGGGCGGATGCGCAGCAAGCTCGTCACTGGTCTCAGGCGTGAGTGCTAGCGCATCAGAATGAATAATGCTGAGATTCTGCACGCGGGTCGGCGCATATGTCGCAACGGTGTGCGGAAGTTGTTTGGCGAGGGTGTGGTCAATTTCAACCGCGGTCACACGCGGTGCAACGTCGAGGAGAGCGAGGGTTAAGGAGCCAAGCCCAGGACCCACTTCGAGGACGTGATCATCATCGCGGAGATCAGCAGCAGTAACGATTCGTCGCACCGTATTGGGATCAACGACAAAGTTCTGGCCTAGTTTTTTAGTGGGTGATACCCCCACCGTCCCGGCGAGTTCCTTGATTTCTCGAGGGCCAAGAAGCTGAACCTCTGGGGAACTCACGCTGGTTGCTGATGGAACGTTGAGGGGTTGAATCACACCGTTAGATTAGCGGATTCCGAGCTTCGACGTACAAGCCGGCCATGCGCCCCAACCCTGGGCGGCCTGAACCTTCTTCGCTACAGCAATCTGTTGCTCGCGGCTCGCGCCAGCTGCGGTCGGAGCGTAAGCGCCACCGCCGAATGCTTGCCACGTCTGGTCAGTGAACTGCAACCCACCTGAGAATCCGTTCCCTGTGTTGATGCTCCAGTTACCACCAGATTCACACTGAGCAATGGTATCCCACACAGAACCATCACCGACGGCGGGTGCGGAGGCAGACGATGCTGCCTTAGTACCCCGAGAAACAACTTTCTCGGCGGGCTCAGTCAAAATCTTCGAGGCTTTCTCCCACCGCTGAACTTCTTTCCCATTGTGGGATTTGATGGTGTAGGTGACCTCGCGTTCGCCGGCCTTACCCGGAGCGATAACGGTCTCAGAACCCTTGGGTTTGCTGGGATCATCCACATAGCGGACGACAGGCTCTACGGCTTCCTTGACGGTTTTATCCTCGGTCTTGTTCCGCTCAATGGTGATCTTGTCACCATTGACCAGTTTCTTCCCAAGTTCCGGGGTCACCTTATCCTCAGGGCCAACCGTGATGCCACGGCGATCAAGGAAGTCTTTCACCGTGACGGCGGGGACCTTCATATTGCCGATCTGGCCACCGTCATCGAGGGTGATGTCCTTGAGCGGGACGACATCGAGCTTCATACCCTCTTCCGGAATCTTTGTGCTGCCCTGGGCAGACACGTAGTCATCCGGGTTGATGTTGCCCACCTGGGTGAGGAAGTCTTTAACGGTGAGCGCGGTGGACTGGATTGTCCGTGCGTCGCCGTCGACAGTCAAAGTCACGGGTCGAGCGGTGCGGACCGTGATTTCCTGTTTGTCTTTGACGGAGCTATTCGGAGCTGGGGAGACGAAGTCGCCATCTTTGAGGTCAACATCGTGGGAAGCAAGAATGCTCTTGACATCGCCAGACATCGCGCTGACATGGGATGTCTCGCCATTGACATTTAGAATGAGATCTTTTTGAGCGTCAACGACAACAGCGCCACCAACAACCAACGTAGCCAGCATGCCGCCGGTAGCGACGCGTACTGGCTTAGAAGACGAATGGTTGATGTGGTTGATGCGGGATTTCTTATGAGTGCTCACGTCTTTCTCTCCGGCTCAGAATAGAGGAGCCTGCTCAATGTCACGATCAGATAACAACTTCGACAGAGTAGCAACAGAATCAAACCAAAGCAACGATTTTGTAACCAAAGTATCTTTAAGCCGTTACCTTTTCGCAACTTTCACAGGGTCCCACCGGCCCCATTCCCCCTCATGAACTGGAACAATACAGCCTCAACCCCGACACCACGAGCATCTATTCTTGTGAGGGACAACACAGAGAAACAGCAACACACACCCGCTATCTACCGCTCCACAGCAAACAGACGAGCAGCAGTCCGACTAGTATGAATCGCAAATTCCTCAGGCGACTCACCTCTCACCTCCGCCAATCGGCGAGCCGTGTACCCAACATACGCAGGCTCATTCTTCGCACCGCGGAATGGTTCTGGCGTCATAAATGGAGCATCCGTTTCTACAACAATCTGCCCCACCGGGGCGCGACGCGCCGCTTCACGAAGATGACCATTACGTTTGAACGTCGAATTCCCAGAAAATGACAAAATATAACCGCGATCCAACGCTTCATCAGCAACGTCAACGGGCGACGAAAAGCAATGGAGCATCACGGCGAGGTCATCATACGGAGCCAGAATACGTAACACATCCTCGTCAGCATCACGATTGTGAATCATGAGCGGTTTTTTCACACACCGAGCAAGCTCAGCATGCCACTGCAACGCTTCCCGCTGAGTCGCCACATCAGCACACTCATCCATTTTTCCCAACCAATAGTAATCCAGGCCCGTCTCTCCAATGGCGACACACGCCGGGTCCTGCGCCATCTGCTCAAGGCGAATGCGCACATCATCGGTCAGTTCTGCGGCGCGCGTTGGATGAATGGCGCATGCTGCGACGACGTCAGGATGAAGCCGCGCCGCTTCCAAGGCTTTTTCCGCCTCATCAAGACCATCTCCCACCGTACATACCCACTCCACACCGCACTCAGAAGCACGGTTCATCACCTGCATGATCTCCGCCTTATTATGAGCCCCAGTCGCCCATAGATGAGTATGGGCATCGACGAGATGTGGGAGGCACTCAGGAGGTATCGGTTCTGGTCGACGCTTTTTACTCATAGACTCAGGCTAGTCACGTCGCACAACCTCGGCTCGATCGGGAGGGGTCAACGTCGACAACATTCACCTCGCTGCCCCACCACCCCCACACAATCCTTGTTATACCCGCTCCTCCTGCGGCCACCGCTAGTATGTTCACCACCACTCTTTCCACTATCGAAAACCAATACCATTTCACGTTCTTGTAAGGAGACCCCGTGGACGATTCATCATCAACCCCACTAGATACAGCCCTATCCGAGCACCGCCTCGCCACGCTCCGCTCAGCTATCGACGATGATCCCACCCACCGTGTAGCCATGAACGCGATCACCACGACCGACGTTGACCACGTCGCCCTTCATCACAGCGCTGTCGTCGCACTCGACGAAACATCAGAAATCAAACTTGATTCCCTCAACGTCACCGACCAAAAACAATCCGGCCGATGCTGGATGTTCGCAGCACTGAATGTATTCCGCCACGACATCGCACGCTCACTCAACGTCGACGATTTTGAATTTTCCGAATCCTATCTTCAATTCTTCGACAAATTCGAAAAAGCCAATTATTTCTTACGCTCCATCGCAGGCCTCTACGACGGAACCATCACGCCCGCAGACAACCCGTCAACAACCGGTTCAGCCGACGAACTCCGCAACCGTTCCATCGACACCCTCTACACCAACACCATTAGCGACGGCGGCCAATGGAATTACCTCGTCAATGTGGTGAAAAAATACGGTGCGGTCCCCAAATACGCCATGCCAGAAACACAATCGAGTTCATCAACCCCTCACATGGACCGCGCGTTAAACACCATCGTCCGCAAAGCCGCACTACAACTCAAAGCTGCGCTGACCACCGATGCCACACGGCCAACAGATACCACAACAGAGACACCTGACACATCAAACTCTGACAGCCACGCCACCACCACGTTTGACCCCAACGGCATTATTTCCGCCGCACTCCGCGACGTTCACCGCGTGCTCTCCATTCACCTGGGAACACCACCCACCACATTCGTATGGCAATACCGCGACAAAGACAACCACTTCCACCGCGGCGGCACCTACACACCTCACCAATTCGCACAGGAATTCCTACCCAACGACCTTGACCAGTACGTCAATATTGCCCACGATCCACGCACAGATATTCCCTTCGGACACCGCTACACAACCCAATTCCAAAACGACATGTGGGGCACTGACGACTTCACCTACCTCAACGTCGAACTCCCCACATTGAAAGCACTCGCCATCCAACGCCTCCGCACCAACAAGCCCGTCTTCTTCGCCTGCGACGTCAACCGCCAATTCCGGGCCGATCTCGGCGTCTGGGACGCCAACCTCATTCAGGTTGACCAGATCTACGGCACCGACACGACAACAACGAAAGCCGACCGCATGCTCACCGCAGAATCCCGCCTCACCCACGCCATGGTCTTCACCGGCGTCGACTTCCTCCCCGACACAGAAACACCCCGCCGGTGGCGCGTCGAAAACTCATGGGGCACACGCACACACAACGAGCACGACGACATTGCCGGCGCAGACTATGGCACCATGTCTGACTCCTGGTTCGACGACAACGTCTTCCAGATCGTCGTGCACCGCGACGAACTACCCAACGATCTACGTGCACGCCTCGATGAGCCCCCCACACTCCTCCCCATCTGGGACGCCATGGTCTAGCCACTACACGGCGGCCACAATCGCACTATGCGACGGCATCATACCGCGGCGGTGCCACTATTGTTATCGCCCCACCGCCCGACACGATAGGCCTTCCACCACGGCAAACAATCCACGTTTCCACTACCAACCACTCACGTAAAGGACAGACATGCCTTCCTCCAATACACCCACATCAACACCACAACTCGCCACACGCAACTCCGGCGTCCTCGACCCCACAGCCGTTGCCTCACTCTCTAACGCCATCATTACCGACCCCACCGCCCGCATCGCAATCAATGCAGTCACCACCACCGACGTCGACAACGTCGCCCTCAACCGCCAGCGAGTCACCGCGCTCGACCACTCCGTCTCACACAAAACGGACACGTGGGCTGTCGCCAATCAAAAGAAATCCGGCCGATGCTGGATCTTCTCAGGCCTCAATTCCCTGCGTGGCCGCATCATGGCCACCACAGGAACCACAGACTTTGAGCTATCCCAAAACTACGTCGCCTTTTACGACAAATTGGAAAAAGCGAACTACTTCCTTACCGCCATGCGCGAACTCGCTCATCGACCGATTGAAGACCGCACCATTCAACACCTCCTCCACTCCCCCATAGACGACGGCGGCCAATGGAACATGTTCGTCGCACTCATCAACAAATATGGTGTCGTTCCGCACTACGCCATGCCAGAAACACAGTCGAGCTCCAACACTCGCCATATGAACCGCGACCTCGCCTCCGCCCTCCGCGCCGGCGCGACCCGCCTCCGCGACGCCATCGCGAACTCCAACGGCACCACCGACTGCGACACCGTCAACACCATTCACAACAACACCCTGACCGGCATCTACCGCATCCTCACCATCCACCTCGGCGTGCCCCCAGAAAAATTCGTCTGGCAGTACCGCACCAAGGACAACGAATTCGTCCGCAAAGGCACCCTGACACCACAAGACTTCGCCACCACCTACCTACCCGATGACCTTGGCGACTACGTGTGCGTCGTCAACGACCCACGCCAAACCAGCCCGTACGGTGACACATTCACAGTGGAATACCTCGGCAACGTCGTCGGAGCGAAACCCGTCACCTACCTCAATGCCCCCATCGAAGTGCTCAAGAAGGCCACCATCGAAGCCCTGGTGGATGGACACCCAGTGTGGTTCGGCTGTGACACGCTCGCACAATCGAACCGCGACCATGGCTATTGGTCACTCGACCTCTATGACTACGAAGGAATCTACGGTGTTGATCTTTCCCTGTCCAAGGAAGACCGTCTCCTCTCCGGTGATTCCATGATGACCCATGCCATGGTCTTCACCGGCGTCGACCTCGTTGACAAGGACAACCCGGATTTCGATCCCACCGCGATGACCTCCTCGGATAAACTTCCCAACACAGTTCACGCCCGCCGGTGGCGCGTCGAAAACTCCTGGGGCGCGGACAAAGCAGACAAGGGCTTCTGGACGATGGATGACTCCTGGTTCTCCGAAAACGTCTACGAAATCGCCGTCCCCTTATCACGGTTGCCGAAAGAATATCGTGATGCCATCAATAAAGAACCCCACGTTCTTCCCGCATGGGACCCTATGGGCTCGCTAGCTCGAGGATAATCGCCACAGTTATTCCATCACGGCTATTCTCAATGGCATGCCTACGTGGAATGACATTGTTGCTGCCAACCCCGATCACTCCCACCACTACGCGAAGCGGTGGGATGTTTTCGTCGCACAAGGGAAAGATATCGACGGTGAGGCACGGCTTATTGATGCTTTAGCCGGGCGGGAGTCCCGGATGCTCGACGCCGGCGCCGGCACTGGCCGTGTCGGGGCGTATCTGTTAAAGAAAGGACATGCGGTCACTGGTGTGGATATCGATCCATATCTCGTGTCCGTTGCGCAGAGCCGCCTTCCCGATGGTGAGTGGCACGTCGCAGACTTAGGCGCCGACGACCCCGACAAAGAGGACTTCCCCGCCGGCCCATTCGACATTATTTATTCCGCTGGAAACGTCTTCCCCTTCATCAACCCCGATCAGCGCGCCACGGCTGTCACCAACGTGGCGTCCCGGCTGGCGGATGATGGCCGAGTGGTCATCGGGTTCAGTACAGACCGCGGATACTCCGCTCAACATTTCCTTGCTGACGCCAAAGCCGCCGGCCTGAAGCCTCAGCATTTGTTCTCCTCATGGAACGCGGATCCGTTCGATGACCTCAGTACGTTCCTCGTCGCCGTGTTGGCGAAGGTGTAAACCGCGCCAACGACAAGGCATGGCACCTCAACCCAGAGACACGCACCACGGCCCTCGTGGGCCTGGTCCTAGGCCATGACAGGAGCCCACTCAGGCCCGGTTTCAGCTAGTTCGGGGTCTAATTTCGCGAAAATCGGGCGCGGTTTTGTCAACACGGTTCCAGCTTCCACAGGGATTCGCTTCCAGGCAGCCTGCTGACCAGAGTATTCACCCGTAATGACGCAGTAGGTGCGTCCTTCTTCCGGAAGGCCAACACCCATGAGCGATACTGGGGTATCGTCAACGACTTCATCGATCCGCGGCATCGCTGCCCATTCACCGGTCCGCCCCAGGGTTTCGTGAACTTTTTGCGCCGCATGCGGCAGGTACGGAGTCAACATGACGTTGCAATCGGACACCACTTGCAGCGCGGTATGCAACACGACTGCCAGGCGATCCCGCTGAGTGTCATCCTTCGCAAGTTTCCATGGTTCCTGGGCCGCAATGTAAGCATTAGCTTCACCAACAACGTGCATGGCCGCGGTGATCCCAGCCCGGAACCGGGAGTGTTCCAGGCTCTCCGCGATATCATCGAAGGTGCGTTCCGCGAGGTCAAGCAGGGCTTTATCTTCATCGGTGAGGTCAAGTCCGGCGATGTCGGGGACTTCGCCGAAATTCTTCGCTGCCATGGAGACAGTGCGGTTGATGAGGTTGCCCCACGAATTGGCGAGTTCGTTGTTGTTGCGGCGAACAAATTCGTCCCAGGTGAAATCGGTGTCGTTGTTTTCTGGTCCGGCAACAGCAATGAAGTAGCGCAGGGGGTCGGGGCCGAAATCACGGAGGAAGTCTTTGACGTAGATGACGACACCCTTGGAGGAGGAGAACTTCGATCCAGACATCGTCAAGTATTCGGAGGATACTACTTCTGTGGGGAGTTGAAGTTCCCCCAGGTCACCATCGGACCCCCCTTTCGAGCCAAGACCCCGGTATCCCAGCAGTTCAGCGGGCCAAATTTGGGAGTGGAATGTAATGTTATCCTTGCCCATGAAGTAGTAGGACCTGGTGTCAGGGTCGGTCCACCACTTGCGCCAAGCATCGGGGTCACCGGTGCGGTATGCCCATTCAATGGAGGCAGAGAGGTACCCGACGACGGCGTCGAACCACACGTAGAGTTTTTTGAATTTGTTGTCTGCCCAGCCTTCCAGGGGGACGGGCACACCCCAATCAATGTCACGTGTCATTGCGCGGGGCTTGATGTCTTTGAGAATGTTCAACGAGAACTTGAGGACGTTCGGCCGCCAATCATCACGTGTGGTGAGCCACTCCCCTAACGCGTCGGCCAGGGCGGGGAGATCGAGCAAAAAATGCTCGGTTTCAATGAACTTGGGTGTTTCCCCGTTGATCTTCGACACCGGGTTGATGAGGTCAGAGGGATCTAGTTGGTGACCACAGTGATCGCATTGATCCCCCCTCGCGCCGGCCGCGCCACACAGTGGACAGGTTCCTTCAATGTAGCGATCTGGCAATGTTCGACCAGTAGAGGGGCTGATTGCGCCTAGTGTTGTCTGCTTCACCATGTAGCCGTTGGAGTACAACGTGGTAAAGAGTTCCTGCACAATGGCGTAGTGGTTCCGCGTCGTTGTCCTGGTGAACAAGTCATAGGACAAACCCAATCCGACGAGGTCCTCGACGATCTGTTTGTTGTAGGTGTCCGCCAGTTCCTGCACACTGACGCCTTCTTTTTCTGCCTGGACCAGCAGCGGGGTCCCATGTTCGTCAGTGCCGGACACCATCAGCACCTCACGCCCCCGCATTCGTTGATAGCGGGCGAAAACGTCGGAGGGGACGCCGAATCCGGCGACGTGTCCAATGTGGCGGGGCCCGTTGGCATAGGGCCAGGCAACAGACGTAAGTATGGGTGCAGACATAGTGTCTAGGCTACAACGCCCCCTCGGATTTCCCGGCATGAAGGGCAATCTAACTACCGGCCGCGGATGATGTTCGGAAGGATGCCAGCGGTTAGAGTGTTGTCATGCTTCGCGGCGCCCACGATGTGTTCCCTCACAGGCCCTCTGAGGTTACCCACCTTCCAGAGTTTTCAATTGACCCAGTCGACGTAGGCTTGTCACTGATTGATCAGGGCGAGCTCCCAGCGATTGCTATCGGCACGTGGAGCGGTGTGGAAGCCGTTATCGCCCCGGACGCACTATGCACATATTGCCACCCTGACCAGGCGTTATCGTTTTCTCTGTCAGGTGGTGGCTGGTGTGCGGGGTCGATTCCCGCTACCCACTCGGACAACTCGGAGTTATCTCCGGGTGTTCAACGTGGTGACGAGGATGCGCCCTGCCCTGCGGGTGGAGTGCGGTTTGGTTTTATCTCGTATCCTGACCCCGAGGTGTACGCCGCAGGTGTCACAGCACGGTATGTCCTATGGCGGCGGGACGGTGATTGGTTCACGAATGGTGATCCCCAGTGGGCTCGCGATATTTTGGCGGCGGCTGAGCATCACTGCCACGGTAATGCTGAGGATCTGGTACCGACGACGACGTGGAGTGCGGGTGACCGTGAGGCTCATCGCCGGGGTGTCCTCCGGTGTCTCGAGGCTATCCGCGCTGGTGAGGTCTACCAAACGTGTGTCTCTGCGCAATTTCGCACTCCGATGGAGTCACGAACTGATGCTGCCCGGTGGTGGCTCTCGACGGTTCGACGAACTCGTCCCCGCTACGCAATTTTTCTCGCCACTGAGGACCGTGCTATCGCGTCCCTGAGCCCAGAATTGTTTCTGGAACGCCGCGGCTCCATGGTGTGGTCATCGCCGATTAAAGGGACAATCCCGATTGGTCAGGATCCGAGTGTTCTTGCAGCGAGCTTGAAAGATAGTGCGGAGAACATCATGATTGTCGACTTGGTTCGCAATGATCTCAGTCACGTGTGTACTGATATTGCGGTGCCATCATTGTTGGATGTCGTACCGGCTCCGGGGGTGTGGCATTTGGTGTCAACGGTTCGCGGTCGACTCACCGAGGTGTCGTCCTCACGGGATTCCCAGCTTATCGACGCCTGTTTTCCGCCAGCCTCAGTGACCGGTACACCGAAATTGCGCGCCCGTGAGTATCTCAGGGAGTGGGAGCCGGTTTCACGTGGAATCCATTGTGGCACGGTGGGGATGAATTGGGGGCGGCTCGTTGCCAACGTCGCGATCCGTACGGCGGAGTGGGTGGATGGCGAATTGCTCCTGGGTACAGGTGGTGGAATCACGATCGATTCCACTGCTGATGACGAATGGGCTGAGATCATTGCCAAAACGTCGACGCTTCGTGGGTAGTGCTGCTTGTCGATAAGTGGTGGTCGGCACCACCACTATTCATTTCATCACTCCAGCAGCTTCTGCCGTGGTGTGCTGGTGGGGATTGTGCTGGGGACAGCCAGGTGGGCTAACGGTGGTGGGGGTGGGTCTAGGTTGTGGTCGTAGCGGCCGTCGAGGTGTCGTTGGATGGTGAGGAGCGACGCTCTTTTCCTCGTGCACGTTCCGCGCGCCGACGTCGGCGGCGGGCGAGGTGGGCGGCTTCCACACGGCGTTCTCGGGCAAGTTTGAGGGCAAAGCGTCGTTGTTCACGGTGGTCTAGGTATACAGGGTCTTCCCTAAATCCTTTCACCAGGGCAAACATTAAACCGATGATGATGAGCAAGAACGGGGATGCCGCAATGATCGTCACTGATTGCAGGTTGTTCAGCGCATCGGAACCACCCGACACAAGCAGGACAATGCCGATGATGGCGGTGAGGACACCCCACAAGCAGGTCACACGAACGTCAGCCACGATACGTCCACTCTGGGACATGGATCCCATAACGGTCGATGCTGAGTCGGCGGACGTAATAAAGAAGGTTGCCAGGAGAACCATTGCCAGGATGGAGAAAGCCTGGCCTGCTGGCATTGTTGTCAGCAGTGAGAAGAGTTGGTGGGTGGCATCACCGTCGCCCCAGATAGAGTGTCCTTTTCCTTCAAGGTGAACAGCTGTTCCGCCGAAGATGGAGAACCAGCATACGGTGATAGCTGACGGCACTAATAGCACCACACCGACGAACTCGCGGATGGTCCGGCCTCGTGAGATTCGGGCAATGAACATCCCAACGAAAGGTGACCACGAGACCCACCATGCCCAGTAGAAGATTGTCCATGTGCCCAACCATTTTCCCGCTTTACCGTTGTCGGTATCTGCGGTGCGGGCCGCCATTTCGAAGAACTGTTGGACGTAGCTTCCAAATGCGGTGGGGATCATGTTCAAGATGACGACGGTAGGTCCAACGATGAGCACAAAAAGGCCCAAGATAGCGGCCAGGATCATGTTTGCGTTCGAAATATACTGGATTCCTTTACCGACACCTGAGGCCGCAGAGGCGAGGAAGCATACCGACAGGACGATCACGACGCCAACGAGTACTGGTGTTCCGGGATTGTGGATGATGCCGGTGTCGTCGAGGCCGGAACCAATTTGCAGCGCACCTAAACCGAGTGAGGCTGCAGTACCGAATACGGTGGCGAAAATGGCGAGGATATCGATGACTTTGCCCACCCAGCCTTCGGCGCGCTTCGCGCCGATGAGGGGGATAAAAGCTGAGGATAATAGTTGTTTCCGTCCCATACGGAAGGTGGCGTAGGCGATGGCGAGTCCGACGATGGCGTAAATCGCCCAGGGGTGGAGGGTCCAGTGAAACAGTGTCGATGCGAACGCAGAGTTGAGGTCCTTTGGTGTGGATCCGGGGACGCCGTCTCGATAGAAGGTGAGGGGCTCGGTTGTTCCGTAGAACATGAGGCCGATCCCCATGCCAGCGGCGAACATCATTGCAATCCAGGAGGGGGTAGAGAACTCTGGTTCCTCGTCATCACGTCCTAGTCGGATTGCGCCGAACCGTGAGAAAGCGATGGACAATATATAAAAGACAAAGACTGTTCCGAAGAGGACGAACATCCAGCCTAAATTGTTAACGATCCAGCTCAAGGCGTTGGAGGCGAACTGGGCAAATCCGTTGGGGGTGATGAGGCCCCAGAGAATGACAACGAGCACGAGAGTTGCTGCGGGGCCGACGACTTTCCAGTCGGTGGGGGCATCGTCGGTAGCGTCGGACATGCCGAGCTGTTCCTCCCCCGTCAGCACTTCGGGATCGTGGTCACCAAGGATGACTTCTGGATCGATATTTTTATGGTCCATTACTCAACTATGTAACAGGCCAGTTTTTTATTCAATTGTTACTGATATGTCAGCAATTACTAAGCTCTGCTTATTCACTTCGTTTTCGCGTGTCGAGGACAGCTTCATAAAGTTCCCGTCTTTTCATTCCCCACTGCTCAGCGACAACCTTGCATGCGTCCTTCAGGCGGAGCCCGTCGGCCCGTACTCGAGCCTCAACATCGTCGACAAGGTCGTCAATGGGCGGGTGCACTACCCTATTCCGGGCCCCCTCGATAACAACTGTGATCTCACCTCGAACCCCGCCAGCAGCCCACGCCGCGAGCTCCGCGAGCGTTCCACGGCGCACTTCCTCGTACACTTTGGTGAGTTCACGACATACTGCCGCACGCCGTTGATCATCTATCATCTCTGCGGCTGCCGCGAGGGTCTCAGCAAGGCGGTGAGGTGATTCGAAGAAGACACACGCACGCCGCTCGGAGACTAATGATGCTAGCCATTCGCGTCGCGCGCCTGTCTTGCGCGGCGCGAAACCTTCAAAGCAAAACGTTCCAACGTGGAGGCCCGACATCGCTAACGCCGTTGTCACTGCTGAAGGACCAGGTACACACCCCACGTGGATTCCTTCATCATGGGCCCGCTCGACAAGAGGGAATCCTGGGTCAGAGATCACAGGCATGCCAGCATCAGAGACTACAAGAACGGTGCGGCCGTGTTTAGCCTCATCGATGAGTGTGTCGACACGACTAGCCTCGTTGTGATCAAAATTGGATACAACGCGCCCCGAAATATCAACATCCATGGCGGCGGCCAATGATCGAGCCCGGCGAGTATCTTCCGCGGCAACGACATCCGCTGTGGCCAGGGCATGACGCAAACGTGGCGAGGCATCATCACTGTTTCCCAGTGGAGTACCTGCGACGATAATGGCGCCACCATGGGTCGTGTTGTTCTGATTCATCTGTCTAGCTTCCCACACAGCTGGCATACTGTTCTCCGTGACTGCCCGACATCCTTCACCAACGCCTCTGATCTCACCCTACCGGTGGACGCACATAGTGATTGGAATTGTGGCTTTCCTTACGCGGTTCATCGGTTTGACGTCCCCCACAGATGGTGGCACACCTGTTTTCGACGAAAAACACTATGCCCCACAAGCGTGGCAGATGGTGCAGTCGTGGAAGAACCCCTTTGTTGGTGGTATTGAAGACAACCCGGGGTATGGGTTGGTGGTTCATCCGCCGGTGGGGAAACAAATAGAGATGGTGTCCGAGTGGTTGTTTGGGTATAGCGCGCTCGGATGGCGGGCCGCGTCGGCCTTGAGTGGTGTTGTCACCATTTCCCTGCTGATGAGCACTGTCAAGCGGTTAGCGGATTCGACCATGGTGGCCTGTATGGCAGGGATCATCGCGGTGTGTGATGGGGTTCTCTTGGTTACTCAGCGCACAGCGATGCTTGATGTATTTCAGTGCTTTTTCGTCGTCGCAGCCGCGTATCTGTTGGTTCGCGATGCGCAGCAGATGGATGCGCGAATGTGCACAGTGCGCAGACAGGGGCGAATAGCAGATTCCCCGTGGGGCCCGCGCATGGGGTATCGATGGTGGCGTTTCGCTGCGGGAGTCAGTATTGGCCTGGCTAGTGGCGTGAAATGGTCAGGGTTGTTCTACCTCGTCTTTTTTGGCCTGTTGTCCGTGATGGCAGACTGTGCTCGCCGGCGTCGGTTCTCTGTTCAGCGTCCTGTGCGGGGCACTGCGGGCCGAGATATCGCTCCCGCGGTGGCATCCCTCGTGGTGCTTCCGATCGCTGTCTATGTGTTTTCGTGGCGGGCGTGGTTTGCCAGCGAAACCAGTGTTTATCGTCATGCGAAGGAGTCGGGGATGATTGATAGCGGGAGCGTTCTGCACCGTGTCCCCGCCCCTATCAGCAATTGGTTGTATTACCAGCAGCAGGTCCTGGAGTTCCATTCGACGTTGACGAATTCTCACGGTCATCACCATCCGTGGGAATCCAAACCGTGGTCATGGTTAGCATCCACTCGGCCGATGATGTATTACGATGCGGTCCACGACGATGGCACCCATTACGCGCAAATGTTGTTGGGAACTCCGATTATTTGGTGGGTTTCTGTGCCTGTTATGGCATGGGCGACGTGGTGTTGGGTTATAGGTCGGGATCGACGCTGGGCTGTACCGGTCGTCGGTTATACTGCAGGTTTCCTGCCGTGGTTGACGAATGTGGACCGTCAAATGTATTTCTTCTATGCCACGAACATGATTCCTTTCCTTATTATGGCCATTGCGTTGTCTCTTGGGCAGCTCTACCCGTGGGCGCTTCGACACCGTGCTAATCAGGGCAGTGATAGTCAGGGAACGGGTGCTATCACCATGCCGCGTCTCAAGGGTGCTATTCAGTCTCGACGCCTGACGATCGAATCCTGCTGGGCCCAGGTGAAAGCTGTGTGGTTTGATCACACGGGCTCCGTCCTTGCGTGTGTCTATCTTGGTGCTGTCGTCGCCATGTTTGTCTACTTTTTGCCACTCATGGTTGCCATGCCTTTATCAGCGGCGGAATGGGATGATCATATGTGGCTACCAAGTTGGCGATAACACCATGGGTTCACAGCATCATGCCTCGCAGGCTAGTCTGGCCGCTGGGACGACCCTGGTCAGACGTTAGCCTCCGACGTGACGGCGAACATCGTCACTCATCTCGTCTATGAGACGAGCAGTTTCCCTGGCGTCCTCGAACGTGGACCGGACGGGGCGGGCACTCAGCGATTTCAATGAGCCCCCCACATCGCCTGGACTTACTCCGAAGTGGCTGAACCAGCATACAACCATGATGGCCACTGTTATGATGAAGAGAATAAGCGCCATGATCTGCTGACATGTAGCAACACCTAGCACAATATCGCGGGAGACAAATCCAGCAGAGAAGGCCCAGAGCGCGCCGAAAAAGGGAATCATCCCAGCGGTCATTCGTGGCCGCCAGGAGCACCAGAGCAACGAGAACCCCAGTGCCAGCCTCATGGCAGCTGCGTCAATGAACAGACGGGCGACGTCAGGATTCCGGGAATTTCCTACCGCACCCTCTGGAGGTCGTCCTGCCACGACAGGCTCACCGACGAATGTGGTGGAACTGCTCAGAAGATAGATAGCCCATCCCACGTAGATGAGTCCCAGAAGGATAAGAGCAATTCGTGAGAGCGACAGCGACATGATGCGCCATGATCGTGGCTGTGGCAGTTGTGAGTCGGGAACAGCACCGAGGAGGGTTTCTGAGAAATCCGGGATGGGGTCGGTTTCTGCGGCAGGTGTGACGCGAAGAGTTCTGCCTAAGGTGAGCGCGTGAGCGTACCATTTTTGACATTCGCTACATTCTGCGAGGTGAGCGTCAATGACATCATCGTCCCAGCTTGCGCGTGGTTGTTCACCGTCGATGCGCGCTGAGAGTGCGTGGCGAACCTCATTGCACTCCATATGTCCCCTTTGTGGTGTGATGGTGCCCTCGTATGATGCGGGCCGCGTCACGGTGGCAGCCTCATGCTGGCCGACTCACGGGTGAGCGCGCCCCAGTGTCCCTCCGCTCAGGATCGTCGTTGGAAGAAGTAGTCCAAGCTGGCTCTTCCTGCTCCGAAGATGGCGATGGCTATTAGGGTAACCACAAGGAGTGCTGCAAATTCAACCCCGCCGTTGGCGACAAAGAATCCATGATGGAGGTGAACAAGCCACATGGCGGTCATCATATCGATGATCAAAACTGCGGCCGCGGCGGGTGCTAGGATCCCGATAACGATCATGGCGCCGCTGATCATTTCGACGAATGAGACTAGGGCGGCAAGGAGTTCCGGCTGAGGAATGCCGAGTTGATCAAACTGTCCTCCTGTTGTTGATAAGCCAGTCAGTATCGCTTTATCCCAGCCGTGGGCAATAAAGATCAAACCGACGACAATGCGCAGCAGGAGCAGGGCTGCGTCACGAACCTCCGGTTTATTCATAAACATGACCGTACCCGAGGGTGACGCGAAGCTGGAACTGACACGACTATCCTTGTACTGCGATGGACGGTTACGTGCGTGCCACACTCCCCCGGCTACGGTTAGTCATTGCGACGCACTCGTGTGCCGAGTTGCTTGTGGCGAAGTGGGTCGACCAGGAATGTCGCTCCCACGGACAGTGCCAAACTCAGGAGGAAGGCAATGACTGTCCACCCGATGTGAGTCCCAGAATGGTCACTAGTCACCCGTCCGTATGACAGTTTTCCCATGTAGAGACCAAAGAGGAAACTCAGTCCACTGGTCATGAGCAGTGGGTAGAGGGTCTGTGTCATGGCCACCTTGTTGTGTAGGGATGATGGGACACCGATGAAGTCGAGTGCTCGGGTGAGTTCTCGTTCGTCAAACACCGCGGATGCTTGGTTGAGAAGCGTCCCGCTGGCCGAGATAATGAGTCCCACGCAGTACGTGATCACGGCACCAGTGAACGTGTCTGTACTGATCGTTTGGTTTCCAATATCACCCACCGGGTCTCGTGGAATCGTGCCGACGTAACCCAGCAGCAGAGCAAGAAACGTCAATGCACTGACACGTTTCCATGCAGTACGGCCATCTGTCATGACCCGCCGCGTTGCTAAGAAATGATGGTTCCCGGGAAACGCACGTGAGGCCCAGGCAGCACATTGAATGAGGAATGGGGCCACGATGTTAATGGCGAGGATCATGGCAAAGAGAATCATTGCCATGATCACCATCGCACCCCCCAGATTTTGCGGGTTCACATTGATACTCGTGGCCAGGGCGCGGCCGGTAAGGATAATCGCAATGAAGAGCAGAACGCGCCAGAATTTGAGCGCTTTAGGCATCTGCCGCTTGGATACTCCGAGCGGGGAGACCATAACGCGTTTGAGACCGATCACAGCAGCGAGCGCCGCAAGGGCGATGATGAGCGCCCATAATGCTGGGTAGGCCCACCACGGTAGGAGTACTTCCCATGTCCCAATCGGAGTGTTTTCGAAGCTGACCAGGGACCACGCAGGGACGAGAGCAACGTAAAGAACGGTCCCGATCACGAGGCCCGTTATTGCCTGGGCACCAGTTTCTACAAGGGTGACTCGTGTGATGTCTCCATTGGATAACCCCAGTAATCGTAATGTTGCTAGTCGGCGATCGCGACCCGATGCGCCCAGCACAGCTGATTGCGCCACCAAGGACATCATGGCTGGAACAACAAACACACAGGCAACGACAGCAAGACCCACGTAGATTTGTCGATAGCCCTCATCGATGTCTTTCAGAGAATCTGTCCACGGGTGCTTGGCGCGTTGGTAAAACATCCAGGTTCCACCCGCAACAGTCATTGCCATCCACGTGCTCACTGTAAACGCGAACACTGCACAGGTGGTGAGCCAGGTGTTTCCCGTTCCCGTCGTGCGCGATGCTCTCTGCAATTGAACACCTAGGCTCGCCAGCGTTGACATTGACACCGCCATTTAATTCACCGTCCCCGACAAGATGCGGTCATCATGGATGATGCCATCGCGGATTTCGATCCGGCGCTGACACCAGTTAGCCACGGCCACATCGTGAGTCACCATGACCAAGGTTGAACCCGATTGTTCAGTAATCGCGATCAGTTGCTGCATGACCTCATGCCCGGTGGACTGGTCAAGTGCACCTGTGGGCTCATCGGCAACGATGACGGAGGGTCGACCAGCGATAGCGCGCGCAATCGCGACACGCTGCGCCTGGCCACCTGACATTTTTCCTGGTCGTCGGCGGATCAGTTTTTCTAACCCCATGCGTGTCAGCATGTCAGTGGCGACATCGAATGCTTGTTTGCGGGAGGTCCCCTGAAGAATTGCGGGAAGAGCAACGTTTTCTTGAGCAGTCAATTCGGGGAGAAGTTGACCATCCTGGAAGACGAAGCCGAATTCGCGGAGGCGGAGTGCTGACCGTTGAGCATCGCTCAGCCGAGAGACTTCTGTATCACCGCAGTACACGGATCCGTGATCAGGAACAAGAACCCCGGCCATGCAGTGGAGAAGCGTGGATTTACCTGACCCGGAGGGCCCCATAATGGCTACACTTTCGCCACGGTGAATATCTAACGAGATACCCATAAGTACCTGTGTGGCGCCGAATGATTGTGTGATGTCGTTGACGGCCAATGCTAACTTGCCGTGGTTTCGGCCGTTGTGCTGCTCACTGTGTTTCCTCATAGCACCTATCTCACGTGGTCCCCGCCAGAGCCGCCACAGTCCTCACACCCGAATCGTGGTAGAGCTGCCACTACCCCACATGAGCCACCGACAAACACTAGTTCCTTGTATGCACGGTGTACCTCCCGAGGAGACGGGTACCATTCTCCATCAGATACTGTACGCAGAAGCGTGCCTCACACCACCATTCCAGCGTCGGATTCCTATCATGGAGGTCATGGCATTATCGAGCTGGCGCCGGTTATTTCATCGAGTATGGTCGCGAGACGACCACAATGACCTCTTATCGCATGAGGATGCAACCGCTGCGCGGATTGCCGAATTAACAGCATCGCGTCGGGCCATTGCTGATGCCTACGAGGTCGAGCGCCGACGAATAGAAAATGACCTTCACGACGGGGCTCAGCAATACTTTGTCGCAGCCTCATTGAAACTTGGAGAGGCAGAACTTGAAGCGGAAGACGGCAGTGAGGAACTCCGACGTCTGCTCGATGAGACACGGTCCCATCTTGACGACGGACTCCACGCTCTGCGCGAAACGGTCCATGGCATTCATCCGCAGGTTCTCCGCGACCAAGGCCTCTACGCGGCAGTGCAGGAAATAGCGGAATCCTACGGGTCGAATGTCATCGTGCGCTGCCCATATGACCTTCCCACGCTCTACCCCAGTGTCCTCGCCGCCGCGTACTTCTTCTGCGCTGAGTGCTTGACAAATGCTGCCAAATACGCTCCGGGGGTTCCTGTCACCGTACTGTTGATATCAGACCAGGATCTTCGGATCTCAGTGGTCGATGAGGGTAATGGTGGTGCTCATTTTGGGCAAGGTCTCACTGGGATGCGTGAGCGTTTGGCTGCGTTTGGTGGGTCGATGTCTTTACATTCGCCTAGTGGTGGGCCGACGAAGGTTGTTGCACGGATTCCTGTGATGCTCAACCGCGGTCAGAGTGGTTATCCTCCATCACACGAATCTGTGGGAAGTTACATGGACAGCGACCGGAGAGCTAGTACACTTCCTGACAGCAACTATGCAAACAACGGTTATACAGTAGGTAGTGCCGGCTCGACCAGTGCAGGTACAGGCGGTATTGCGAGGCCAGGCAACGTAGCCTCAGCCGACAATTCCCTGCGGGTGGACGCTGCCACGTCCATCGATGATGGGCCGAGGTCAAGAGAGGAGGCACAGCATGAAAATAGTCGTGGCCGATGACTCTGCACTGTTGCGTGAAGGCGTCGCAGGGCTGGTAGAAAAACGGGGCTACGAGGTCATTGCTAAACCTGCTTCGGCCACAGAATTGGTTGATACGGTGACGTCGCTCGATAACGGTTCGGGTGAGTTGCCCTACCTCGTGATCACTGATGTCCGTATGCCCCCGGAGATGCGAGAGGATGGGCTACGAGCAGCGCTTACCCTCCGACAGCGGTTCCCATCGCTCAGCATTGTGGTGCTCTCCCAATATGTTGCACCAGCCTATGCGCGAGAACTTTTCGCGCCAGGTATGTCCAATGGTGGAGGCACAGGGTATTTGTTGAAAGACCGTGTGGGACAGGTGAAGGATTTTCTTGGGGCGCTCGACGTCGTCGCGAACGGTGGTGTCGTGATTGACCCCGATGTGGCCACGGCCTTGATGAAATCCGGGCGGTCTGGTTTAGGCCTGTTGACTGCACGGGAACGGGAAGTGTTGGAACTGATGGCACGCGGGAAGTCGAACGCGCAAATTGCTCAGTGTTTGTTCCTCTCTGGCGCTGCGGTGGCTAAGCATGTCTCCAATATTTTCATGAAGCTTAACCTTGAGCCGGGAGAAGATAATCGCCGCGTGCGGGCTATTTTAGAGTTTTTAACCGAAACCTCGGGGCTCATCTGACCTTTGGATTGGCTGAACAAACAAGTAGCCTCAGCGGATGCTGAGGCGGTGCGACGTACGACGTGGTCACTCCAGCTTAGGGCATAGCTACGACCCTTGAGATGAGTTTTCCTTGTCGTCCCATTCGACTTTCATTTTCTCCGGGCGTGACGGCATAACCGTCATCACGAGGAGAGCGATCCAACCGATGATAGGAACAAAACTGAGGAACCAGAACGGGCCTGGGAAACCCGCGTCGTGCAAACGCCGCCAGGTCAGTGCAGCGTGGGGGACCAGGAGTATCAGGAAAAATGCTGTTTGAATGGTGCCCAGCGCAAAGGACATATTATTGGCGTTTCCTGTTGCGGTTATAGCAGCATCGAGAATAACGGCAATAACAAAGATAACGAGCGCTACCCACCAAAACTCGGAGCGTGAGGAACGTCCTTTGAAGCGGATCGCTCGGGTAAAGAACCTCCTGACCGCTGCGGGGAGACTGGCCCCATAGTACGGCTGTGACAATGGCGGCTCACCACCGAAATCTGGAGCGTCGTGAGGGCCAAAGTAGGCTCCCTCTGGAGTCGAGCTATATTCTTGTTCGTTATCCTGTGAGGGAAATGGCTGCACATCGGTCATATATTCACAATAGCGAATCAGGCGGCTGCCTGTTAGGCTAGCTTAGCTATCGTTATCATTTTGTTACCTCGGTGTCGCACCCACACCGCACACAACGCCCGCAGAACAGCAACAGCACAGGCGTACGCCAAGCAATCACCTCCCCCTACTTGTCGGGGAACACTCGCCCGCACACTTGCCCCTCATTATCGTTCCCTCCTACCACCGAGGCCCCACAACCTGCCCGTCAGGCATATCGATCCACCCACACATCACCCACACATAAGGAAAGGAAGGGAACAGATAGCCGGCGTCGACGCAAGCACATATCGACCATGGAATATATGACCGTGATATCTGTTGCGCCTAGATGGGAGGATACACAGCCTGCACATTCAGAGGAGTTGTCATTATGGCACGGAAAGCAGTGATCATCGCGACCGATTTTGGCGTGGAAGAGCCAGAGATTGTTTCACCCCGCGACGCGTTAAGTTCAGCAGGTATTGACGTCACCGTCGCATCAAACTCTGGCACACATATCCAGACAGTGAGCGGCGATAAGGATTGGGCATCAACTATTGACGTCGATATGTCCTTGAATGAGGTTAATGCGGACGACTTTGATCTTGTTATTCTCCCTGGTGGGACAGTCAACGCTGACACGTTGCGCATTAATTCCGACGCCCGGCGGATTCTCACTGAGTTCTCTTCTGCAGGTAAGCCGGTAGGCGCGATTTGCCATGCCCCCTGGGCTCTTATCGATGCTGGCTTAGCCGAGAGTAAGACGATGACGTCGTATCAATCTATTCGTGTGGACCTTGAGAATGCTGGCGCCAACTGGGTTGATGATGAGGTGGTTCGTTGTCCTGGGAATGGTTGGGTGCTGATCACATCCCGCAACCCGCAGGATCTCCCAGCGTTTACAAAAACCCTTATTGAGGAGTTGTCGTCATAAAAGTGGGGTGATATTTCTCAGGTCACCAGTAGCGGGCGACCTGTTCTTTTTGAGGATCTCTAATCCCCGGAGTAATATTTAGACAGTCTTCGGGGCATTGGCGCAGTTGGTAGCGCGACTCGTTCGCATCGAGTAGGTCAGGGGTTCGATTCCCCTATGCTCCACAAACGATATTACCCGGTTCCGCGAGGAGCTGGTTTTTTTTCTTTGCCTGTGCAGGTCAAGCACCATGTTAGTATCGGTCGCTAGTGGAATCCAAGGGAATCAATTGGAACCCCATTACGCACAGATTGCGCACGGACGGTGAACCCAATCACCCAGCGACCTTCACGGCAAAGGGCACGGCATGGCAAAGAACGATTTTGGTAGTATCCGCAAACTACCTAGCGGCATGTGGGCTGCCTCCTACATGCACGACGGCGGGCGATACACGCCGGGGCGGTCTTTCCCCAACAAGAACATGGCTAGCGCATGGCTCAACGATCAACACCGGCTGATACAGCTCGGAGTGTGGGAAACCCCAAGCTGCAAAAGCTTCGAGCTGAAAAGAAAGCACAGAGCGAACAACTCACACTGGGTATGTGGATGGAGCGCTGGTTAGAGTCCCAACGTACGGGCTTGAAACCCTCAACTTTCCAGTCCTATCAGCGAACAATCAACAACCGAATTACAGGTGTCGACGGCGCGGCGGGAAAGCTCAAGGATGTGCCACTTGTTCATGTTGACCGTCAAGCCGTGTTCGATTGGTGGGACGGTGTTCAAGAGGTCTTTTCCACCACGGAGCAGACGAACTACCGCGCGTATGGATTCCTGAAATCGGCAATGGCAGCAGCGCTAGAGCGTGAACTCATCACAGCCAATCCCGTGCAGATCAAGAAAGCGAGCAAGCGGCCAAAGCCAAAGAGCAAGGAACTACCCACCCGGCACGAACTGCAGGCCATCGTCGACCACACACCACGGCACTACCAGCTAGCGGCGGTGCTGTGCTACTTCCACGGCCTGCGCATTGGTGAGGTCTTAGGACTCAAGCGCGACGACGTGAACCGCGATCCACAAACGGGGCTGTGGCAGGTGAGAGTGAGCCGGAACATGCAGCGTCTACAGGACGACGACGGCCACAGTTACATGGCAGAACAATCGACAAAGACAGAGGCCGGTAAACGCACGGTGCCGATCTTCGAGGTCTTTTCACGCTACGTAGAAACTCACCTCGAGGAGGTCTATCAGGGCGGTAAGTATCTCACCATGACCAAGCGGGGCAACGTGCTCATGGACACGAATTTGCGCAATGAGCTGGATAAGGCGCGCCGGGCGGCGGGAGTTGATAAGCACGTCACGCCTCACCGTGGACGCGATTGAGCTTCCGTTGTCGCCGGATGACGCAGTTGCTATCGGCAATCTGCTTAAGGAAAAACGCTGGAATGATGCTGCTAGGAAGGTGATTGCAGTAGCTTCACTAAATGGTTCCGCTGCGCTATTGAAGTTTGGATTCGGAGCTATTGGAGGGCCTGTAGGTTTAGCTGCCAAGTTGGCGATTTCTGCAGGTTCGTGTGCTCTTGGTGAAAAAATGCCAAAATAGGGATTTTCCAGGTGAGCAAAGTCCATCGAAATCAGATCTTTTAAGAAGTGAAACAGTCTGAATTTAAAAAGAACGGGTGCAGATAATGAGAATCGTTCCTTTTAGTTTGCTTCAAACTCTGATACTGAAGGATGATAATGGAGCTCCGTGGGTTCCTAGTTGGAGAGACTCGCTCGTTGTAGTGCCCGTAGGTGCCGTGCTCCTTTCATTAGTTTTTGAAGCAACAAAGCTATTAGGTGCTGACAGCAGTCAGGAACATCATTTTGAATGGGGAAATATCCCCGTTTATATGATCTATATTTTCGTCTGCTACTACTTACTTATCCTTCCGCTATTTGTATTACAGCGTAAAAGTTGGGAACGTCGGAGAAGACGAGAGAATCAGAAGTAGCACTAGCGAAAGACTGTTGATTCCGAGTTATTCGAGAGTACGGAGAAAGCCCCCAACGAGAGTGTGGGCGGGGCTGGAGTGGTGCCTTATGGGTGCTCTTGATCTAGTTGCACTTCCATCTGATGAACCAGTTCACAGTCAGTGCATTGCTCCCAGGGCGCGAGGATCGCGGTCTTTCGATGCTCAACGCGGCTTGGCTGGATTGTCTTACCGCAAAACGTGTGGCGTACGCCGTCCTCTGAGATGTAGTAGTAGAAGTGGAACACCAATGGACGCTTGGTCTTTCGTGGCACGTGGTCTGTCTGCGTAGCGTGTTCTTGGTTCGGTAGTGCCATAGCTGTTCTTGTCCTTGTCTGAGACGGTGTTTGAGGGGCGGTGTTCATTGGCTTCAAGGCCAAGTTTTGCGAGAGATTGCGCACAAATTGCGTATAAGCCTCACATGTCCTTTGATGAAACCTACTGCTACCTGCATAGCGGAAAGTTAGAAGTTGGGTACTCCTATGCTCCACATAAACAACAGCCCCGCCCGTGTGACGGTCGGGGCTGTTGTTTATGTGGTGTTAGTTGTTGTTGCGGAGTTGTTTGGTGATCACTGGTGGGGTGAGGGGGCCCATGTCGCCGCGTAGTTGGTGGAGGTTGTACTCGGCCTCACACCGGCTGGTAATCGGCTGGTGGCTGCCCGTACGCTCCCGATCACGCTGACCCCGGCCACGCTGACCACCAGATGACCCCACACCCGCAGGGCCCACACCAGCACCCCGCACACCTACCGGGCATCACACCAACATTACCCAACGGAGGCCCCCATTTACTTACTCACTTTCGCCAGATTCTCACGTGCTTTTTCACACAACTGCGCCTCAGACATCGTTTTTTCATCATCCATATAACTTGATCCAATTCTTCCGATCGTCGTCTCAAGATAGGAAACACATATTGTCGACCCAGACGCCTTTATAACTTTATCAAATCTCCCCGAATTATATTCTTTATATATCTTTCCTCCAACATTTTTCTCTCCTTTTTGCCTGCACCAATGGCCATGCTTTGTACAAGATCTATCTTTCCATCATTTAGAAAGCAATCTTTCACGGTAGCTGAATAGAAATAGTCAGAGCCGCTGACTTTGTAACGCATAAACATGCTCGTCACACACGCAATGATCCACGTTGGCACACAATAGGCCACACCTTCTGATTGCACTGTTCATTATGCAACGATTGCCCGTACACGAGATACTCCCCCACTATCTACCTTCCCCGTCATGATTCACATCCTACAACCCAATAAAAACAAGCACCCACCGATACCGACCATCACATCATGATCCGCAAGAGATAAGACGATTTTTCGCCCTTCTGGTGCTTTCATCAAGCGTCTATCACAAGATTCTCAGTGATGTGGTTATTTCACTGAACAATCCGCTTCTTTACCCCAACGCACAGCCATATGAAAGAACAATAAGACAGAATATTTTTCTTTTACAGAAGAACCATTTGTGCAATTCTCTCCTTTGTGAACTATTTTTATCGATGGGCCAACACCCTCCCTTCCTCTCTCCCATCACAATCCGCGTCTCTCGTTGCGAACCCAACGTTGAATGACCAGAGGAAACGCCGCGTCACTCATGCTTTAGCTTGGGGGTGGTTTGAGGACGCTCGACACGCGCGGTGGCCCCTGGCGCGCTGTCTGCTCGTGTAGATTATTCACCATGTCCATAGATACGAGGAGCTCTAACGAGCACGACGAGAAATCCACCACACCAGCTCACATGCCCACCCCCCCCCGTTGAAGCACTCATTCAACAGGGGCTCTTCCGCGGCCGCACAGTCACGCTTTTCGGTGAGGTCACCAGCGAACAGTGCCAGTCTATGTGCGGACAAATCCTAGCCATGGTCGAAGACGACCCTCACAAGCCTATTACCATTCTGATCGACAGCCCCGGCGGAAACCTCATGGCTGGCATGATGGTCTATGACCTCATTAAAACCATCGAAGCGCCCGTTAATACCGTGGCTATGGGCTTAGCAGCCTCTATGGGGCAGTTCCTTCTCAGCGCTGGAACCAAAGGCCGCCGATGGGTGTTCCCATCCGCTCGTATTATGATGCATCAACCGTCATCCGGCATCGGTGGCTCTGCTGAGGATATCCGTATTCAGGTCGAACAACACCGGCTCACACGCCAGGTTTTTGAGGAAGAGCAAGCAGCTAATATCGGTCAACCGCTGGACGTTATTCACCACGACAGCGAACGGGATCGCTGGTTCCGAGCTCACGATGCCGTCGACTACGGCATTGCTGACCACGTACTCACGTCGTGGAATCAAATCAAAGTTCTTAAACTTGATAAAAAAGACGAGGCTGCTTCGTCTTGATTCACCGGGGCTGGACGAGACAGCACAGTCATCAATTGTTCTCTATCATGCCGGGTAGTCAGGCTGTCTAACTTTCTCTCCTCGAGAAAACTACGGCCTGATCACTTACCCGACGTGGCGGATGTGTGTCACTGTTGCTCGACGTTCACCATCGCGACCACCCCGATGGTCTGTGTGACCCGCCCAGTCACGAGCTTCCCGTTCGTTAACGTAGTCGCCATGGCGTTGGGCGTCGTCAGGCACACCGAGGGTGAAGTAGTCTGCCGCATCGACATAGTCCAGTTCCGCCAGTTCCGGGTCAGTGTCATTCGTTTCAATGACTGTCCCCACCGGACGACGCAACCGCGATGGCGCCTCATGCTCCGCATCATCATCGGCAGCGTTTCGAACACCCATCTGTGCCCGGCGCATACGCCGCAGACGACGAGCTGCCAGCCGTTGTTCCTCCACAGCCTGCTTCCGCAAAAATGTCAGGTACAGGCCAGTCGCAGCAATACCAACGACGCAGCCCGCCCAGGCTACCGCCACCACAAAGCCGAGAATGAACAGCGTAGCTGTCACCGCAACCAAGCCAAAGAGTATGCGTTTACGCTGGGTGAAACGACGACGTGCGTTCCGCTGAGCGATCTCAGGGTCATACACACCTCGCCCACGTCGGCGGTTCACATATGCCCGATCTTCATCGGTCAAGGAGGCATCGTCATCCATGCGCGCGAGCTCCTCAAGCTCGTCATCAAACAGCGCATCCAGGCCATCATCGAAAAACATTGCGCTCGATCGTCGCTGAGTATGTCGTCGTTCTTCGCGCTGTTCGGCAGACTCATCAGCGAAGTCGTGGGCGCGTGCGAAGGCGGGATCCCCATCACGATAATCGGCCACGTCTTCTGGGCGATCATAGGCATCAGGGAAATTCTCACGGTCCTTCATCGTGGCATCGTCATCGCTAAAAACACCGGTATACGTGACAGAAGCAGGCATATCATCAGATGACTCCTCATCGGACGACGCAACTTTCACCTGGGAGACATTCGGTAGGGAGCCTGAGGAACCCACGACGATATCCCCCTCGACAACATCAACAGAGACGCTCGTTTTCTCATTCCTCACGGTGTCATCATCGGAGTCATCATCAATGACGGCGACGGTGACGGCGTCGTCAATCTCGTTGGCCACAACAGCAGACTCAGGAAGCGACTCGTTAGAATCCTCGGGTTCCAACTCTGCGACAACAACATCTCCCTCGTCGTTCTCGCGTTCATCGTCAGCCGGAATGGTCGTCGTTCCAGGGGTGTCCCCGTGATCCTCGAAAGCCCAGTCCCCGGGCTTTGCAGTATTTCCAGAAGAAGTGGTCAGGTCATCATCTGCGCGGGGATCTCTGTCATCTTCATCCAATAAACGATAGACATCATCCCCCTTCTCAGGCTCAATATCAGGAGATACAGACCGCTTCCATCGACGACGCGTCGGGCGGGCCGAAGAGGACACGGAGCCTGACCCTCCACGGTAGAGAACACGAGTTTGCTGCAACGCCTTCGAGGTGCGACGCACTGGCCCCTGGTTCCGCAACAGGAGTGGTGCCAAGACAGCAAGCCACAACACCACAATAAGAACGATCAAGAGGGAACTCGACACGTCGGAATCTCCTTAACTGATGTCAGCCGCGGGGAATCGAACACGGGCAACGATAATTCTCACTACAGACTAACCCGTCACACCCGTAACATGCTCATGCCACGCCCAACGATACGAATACCAAAATATTTGCGTTGCCTCACCATCATCCGTATCCGCACCCACGACGGCCATCATTGTTCAAGCGTGGCACCACACCACCAGGACATTCCTCCACCGTCACAGCATATAAAAGATGGTCACGCCACCGCCCATTAATATTGATATTGCGCAGTAATTTACCCTCATAATGAAAGCCAGCCTTGGCCAACACCTTTCTCGACGCTACATTCTCTGGCAACACGGTCGCCTCCACCCGGTGAACCCCCACCGACTGCATCGCCGCATCAACACCAAGAGCTACCGCAGCTGTCGCCACTCCTTGCCCCCATAGCGGGCTAGCCACCCAGTAACCAATCCAACATGTCGACAAAGAACCACCCTGGATCGAGCCCAATGTCACTTGTCCTACAAAGCGCCCATCGAGCTCAATAGCAAAAGGAACCACTGTTCCCTCGCTAGCTGAGGCATACCATGACGCCACCAGCTTCAACCACGAAGGCACGGTGTGCACCTCATCCCACGGCTCCTCCGCGGTGGGCTCGACAGCACTCAATACATCCTCATCATGGCGACGAAGCCGCACCCATTCTGGCCCATCATCCTTCACCACTGGTCGAAGTCTCACCGCACCTGCTGGAACACACAACGTCTGCGTTTCTTCCGGCCACCCCGGATGCCGCACGCCCGGCATGACACCATAGCGTCGGTACAGCTCCCAATCCTCACTACTACCACCACAAAACCGGCCGATGAGACGAGAGAACACCCGCACCTGAGTACCCGCTACTACGCCCGGTTCGACAAGAACAGGACATCAACAACGTCCCCCGGTGCAATACCGACCACGTCTTCCGGCACGTGGATCAAACAATTAGCCTCAGCAAAACTACCCAACAAATGCTGCGGGGCACCTGCTGATGCACCCAACGGATCCACCAAATATTCATCCGTACCGCGATCCCGCATCAACTGACCGCGAATAAAACCACGCCTCCCCGGCATGGAACTCACACCATGCAACGCCCTCGCCTGGATAATCCGACGCCGCCCACGACGCCGCCCAGCCTCAAATTGAATCAATGGACGAACCATCGTCTCAAAAATAATTAACGCGCCCACAGGGTTCGAGGGCAACAAAAACGTTGGTACCTTATTCGGCCCCAACAGCCCAAACCCTTGGGTCGAACCAGGATGCATCGCAACGCGGGTATACTCAATGTCACCCAAACCGCTCACAATCTCACGCATTCGCCGCGCCGCCGAACCCCCAACAGCACCAGCAATAACGATGATCTCGCTACGGAGGATCTGACCTTCCACGATTTCCTGTAACCGCTTCGGTTCCCCCGCAATAACCCCCACGCGGTGAGCATCCGCCCCCGCCTCCTCGGCAGCAGCAGCCAGAGAATACGAATTTACGTCAAACACTTGGCCACGACCAGGCTGGCGATCTGAGGCAATCAGCTCCTGACCAATTGACATGACCGACACTCGAGGGCGTGGATAGACAAGCACCTTCGAACGACCCACCGCAGCTAACAAGCCAATATGCGCAGCACCCAGAACCGTCCCCTCACTGACAATAACGTCACCGTCAAGCACGTCCGTACCCGCGCGATGGATAAAATCGCCTGACTTGACCGGAAACAACGGCCGAATGCGGCGACCTCGTCGCTCGACCCAGGCTTCCGGCACAATCGCATCAGACAGAGTGGGTACCGGTGCACCCGTCTCTACCCGCACAGCCTGATTAGGCTGCAACCGGAGAGGCTTGTGCGACCCCGCACCAACATCCCCTACCACTGGAAGCTCTTCAAACCTCCGGGAACGGCCATCACTGGGACGATCACCGGGGTTGTCCTGATCCATCAATGGGCGCTGAGCATCCTCCGCATCACCTGGTGACTCACTAGGCATCTGCTGAGGAACAAGATCAACAGCCCGCACCGCATATCCGTCGATAGCTGCCTGGTTAAAACCGGGCACCGGGCGGTCACCACGGACTTCCTCTGCACTACGCAACCCCAACGAATCCGAAATAGAAACACGAACGGGCTCCGGCGTTACGGCAGCATCCGCGATAATCGCAAGCTGCTCTTCCACTGAGCGCACGTCATGTCCTTTCGCCCGGATTACACAGCAGCGGATGCTGCCACCTGACACTGCCCCCGGAGTGCCGGGGTATACCACCCGTTAAGGCTAGCTGTCCTGCGCCAGCCTTTCCGTCATATACGCCCTCAGCGAGTCGCCACACTCTGGATCCTTCAAACCAAAGTCAACGCACGCCTTAATGAACCCGCCCGGGTTACCCAAATCATGACGAGTTCCACGGTGGACCACCACATGGACAGGGTGATCCGACCTAATGAGCAACTCAATTGCATCAGTCAACTGCAACTCGCCGCCCTTGCCGGGCTCAATCTTACCCAGAGCATCGAAGATCTCTCGATCCAACAGGTAACGACCCGTTGCCACCAACGTTGAGGGCGCATCGTCAGGCTCCGGCTTTTCCACCATTCCTGTGACAGTGTAGACGTCGTCCTCAGGTTGATCGCTCACTTCAAACACGCCGTAAGCAGAGGTTTCTTCTTGAGCAACATCGACTGCACAAAGCACAGACCCCCCATGCTTCGCCCGCACGTCGAGCATCTTGTTCATCACCCCGTAAGGCATGACCAAGTCATCCGGCAACATGACAGCGACCACATCTTCGTCAGGCCCGAGGATACCTTCAGCCTGCGCAACGGCATGGCCAAGACCCAAAGGTTTGTCTTGCGTGACTGAGACAACATCGATGAGCGTACTGGATCGCTGAACTTTTTTCAGACGTTCCTCTTTACCAGGCTTCTTTAGCGATTCTTCCAACACCTCATCAGTGTCGAAGTGCTTCATCAAGCCACTCTTACGGGGCGACGTGACAACAGCGAGACGAGATGCTCCCGCCTCGTGAGCCTCCTCCGCGATCAACTCAATCCCCGGTCGATCGACGACTGGCAAAAGCTCTTTAGGGACGGTCTTTGTTACCGGAAGAAACCGCGTTCCCAAACCAGCGGCCGGCACAATGACTGTGCGGAGCACAGTCTGACCATTACCTCCATTACCATTTTTAGTCATATGAGCCATGCTAACCGAGATTCGTATCGTAGGCCGCTTTCTACACCGGTAATCCACCGACACATCATATGAAGCCTCACGATACCCATAGATAAATCATGTGATACATGATCGCGAAAGCCAGCACGACCACTGCCGATGACCTCCCCCTGTCTCCCATTGGTTTGTGGACCCATATCTGGTTAATTTTTTGTTACGCTCAATTCTATGCAGGAGAGCGATGCTCTATCCCTTAGCAATTCGGGGAAAATTAACGTTGCAGACCAGAAACAAAACTACCGCAGCCAACTGCGACGTCAGCGCCGTAACCTACCCGAAAATACTCTCACAACCTGGGATCAACAGCTCATTACTGAAATTGTCACCGCTATGTGGAGACATGCTCAAGCATCACACAGTGACAGCAATTCTTCTCACCCACTAAGCATTGCGGCCTACGTCCCAATTAACAATGAACCTGGCGCACACACCCCACACGGTTTCATCCCTCAACTTCTCTCTGCCCTACACGACCACGTCCACTCGCAGATTGTCATTCCCCGCAGAGAACCTGCACGAAAACTCTCATGGCATCCGTGGAACCCACGTGCCCTCACGACCACATCGTTCGGTCTCATCGAACCCGATGAACACTCAACCCCCATCCCCTTCGAAACCGTCACTATCGCGCTCGTCCCGGCACTCGCGTATGACACTCGTGGCCACCGGCTAGGACAAGGTGGCGGTTTCTACGATCGGGCGCTCGCCCCACAACACCGGGCCACACCGCTGCATACAATTGGTATTGTGCACCCGCACGAAATCCTCCCCACCGTCCCCCATGAGTATTGGGACGCACAAATAAACACCGTCGTCACAGCGTCCGGATGTCATGAATTACCGAGCACATAATTCGCCATAATTGCACCATACGAGACACAGAAGCAGAATCCGATTGGGCGGTGGGAACCAATGACCTGTCCATTGCGTCGATACTAGAATGACACTATTTCGTACCCGCGATGTACAACCTCAGCGACTCATTCGGCGCCACCCCGAACCACACCAACGCCCGTTACGGGGCCTCCGCCTATGGTTGGTCTATTTCATCGCCGATCTTTACAGTTCACCATGGCGACGAACACGACGACTACGACAACTATGCTGGATAATTTCGGCAGCGATTGTGCTAGTCGCCCTTAGTTACATGGCACGATAGAATACGTGGCCTTGTAAAATTCGTTCCATATTGTAGAAACAAGTCCTTCTGAGGAGGAATAATGCTTAAAGGTTTTCGTGATTTCATTATGCGAGGCAATGTCATTGACCTCGCCATTGCCGTTGTGATCGGTTCTGCGTTCACCGCCATCGTGACAGCTTTCACTAAATACATCATTAACCCACTCGTCGCATGCTTCGGCGGAGCCAACACCGACGGTTGGGGCTTCCGGCTCATCAGTGGAAATGAAAAAACTTTCCTCGACTTTGGTTCTGTCCTGACTGCCGTCATTAACTTCCTCATTATTGCGGCCGTGGTCTACTTCATCCTCGTTGTTCCCATGAACAAACTGGAAGAAGTCAGGAAAAAACACATGGGCGTCAAAGAGGACGAGGTCCCCGTCACAGAGAAAGACCTCCTTCTCGAAATCCGCGACCTTCTCGCTGCACAGAATAAAGTAACGACGCCGAGCCAAACACTGGCAACGACGGAACTCTCCGAACCAGAAGGCACCGTTGCTCCAGATTCACCCACACCTGGTAAGCACTCGAAATAACCCCTGAGGGCACTGCCGTTATCCCCAGTGGGGCGGCCGATTTTCCTGCCATTCGCGGCGTGTCATCGCCCCGGTGTCTTGTTGTCCACCGTCGGCCGGCTCACCAGGATGTGCATCTGCGTAGTCATCACGGAGAATTAGCGGCCCTCCGTCACCTACCCCAGTATCATCGAGGGCAGTACCCACTGCCTGATCCTCCACCGTCAGGGACGCCATACGATCATCATGGACCCCTCGACGCGGCTGATCCTCCATCGCGCGAACAGCGTCGACAACACTCTCCAACGCGGATTCACCTGAGCGATCATAATCTGTTGCTGACACCCGTCGCACATGCCTGCGGGAACGCCGAGAAGAAAACATACTATATGGCTCCCCTACTGATCCCACCGGTCCATATCATGGATAACGTGCCTCACCAGTGGCGTCAGTGTAGCCACACCATCACGGATCGCAGCCCGAGAGGACGCTAAATTGACCACCACGGTCGAACCCGAAATTCCCGCTACACCCCGCGACAAGCCGGCATCGGTCGCACCACACGCCAGACCAGACGCCCGTAACGCCTGAGCAATTCCGGGAATTCGCCGATCCAACACAGACTTTGTAGCCTCAGGCGTCTTATCCCGCGGGCCAACGCCAACACCACCAACCGTGACGGCGAGATCAACCCCTCCAATCACGGCGGTCTCCAACGCACCGCGAACCTCTGATTTTCGGCTCGCAACACCAACCACAGCATCCACACCAAAGTGTGCTTCAGCAAGCAACTCCGCCACCAGACCGCCTAGACGATCGGACTCTTCACCAACATTGTCATCGACAATAATGACAAGAGCCCGCGGTACTTGCTCCACTGAATCCTGCGATTCCTCGACAATCTTCGCATGAGCGGCTTCCTCAGCCCGCTCTAGATCCATCAGCACAGCGTCGTCAGGTTCAACGATGACTTCCCCGAGACGATCAACGTCCGCATGATTAATACCACGCAATGATTCAGGCATCTCCCGTGTATCCGATGAGCCTCGAGTCAATCCTTCCCTTCGGCGGGAATCAGCAGATTCGTGTTTACTCATTGGATTCTCTCCTTCTGTGCGACGCCACAACCACTAACGCCAAATCTTCAACACATGGGCACACCGCGAGCACCATACGTCGTCAGGCCACACAGCCTTCAGCACATATGGCTCCGCATGGCGTCGCGCAACCGACTCTGCTATTCACAGTGTGATCGGACCATATACGCGGACTGATGATAAAAACTTGTACAGAACACTTCACCAGTTGACCGAAACCTAGTCAATAGATACCCGGAATCAGTTAGAAATATATGGTGGTGACGTCTCTCAATAAGAGGACCGGTACCGGCCCGCTTACTCGCCCGACGTCTCTTGGGATCTGAGAGTCATCGACACAGTACGAGTACTCTTCCCATTCTGATCGGTGACTTCCATCTTGACGGTATCGCCCACCTTATGCGAGCGAATCGCAGCAATGAGAGAGACCCCGGAGTCAATGGTGCGGTCATCAACTTTAGTAACCACGTCCCCCCGCTTCAGCCCAGCGTTCGCTGCATCGCTATCACCAGGAACATCAACAACGACTGCGCCGTGCACTGTCGATTCTTTCGCAACCTGAATGCCAATCACAGGATGCTTGACTTTGCCATTCTTGATAAGCTGTTCAGCAATATCACGGGCCTGGTTAATCGGGATAGCAAAACCCAAACCGATCGAACCGGACTGCTGAGCCATAGGACCCGAACTCAATGAGGCGATAACGGACGGAATACCAATAAGGTTTCCATCCATATCGACCAACGCGCCACCCGAATTACCCGGATTAATCGCAGCATCAGTCTGAATAGCATCGATGAGCGTGGACTGGTTCGACGACTCCTCCGATGACGCCTGCACCGGGCGGTTTTGGGCTGAAATAATTCCGCTGGTGACCGTAGCATTCAAACCCAAGGGGGACCCAACAGCCACTACACCCTGGCCAACCTGAAGTTTGGACGAATCACCCAACGAGATAGGCGTCAACCCCGAGGCGCCTTTTGCCTTAATCACGGCGATATCCGTTTCGGGATCACGAGCAACGATGTCCGCGTCTAAACTCGAACCATTGGTGAGCGTCACGGAGATTCTTCCGCCCCTGGCTGCGCTAGCGATAACGTGGTTATTCGTGATAATCGTGCCATCTGCGCTAATGATCGATCCAGACCCGGTCCCCCCCGAATTGCCTGCCTGAACCGAGATTGAAACAACGGACGGCAAAACTTTTTGAGCAACGGATTGAACAGACCCGTTAGCTTCGACATTCTTTGTCTTCGCCGGAGTAGCGTTCAGTGTTGACACCGCTGCGTTATTGTTATCCGAGCCTGATTGTTGAGAATCTCGGCCACTGACAACTGCCCCTGTCACCGCTCCCGATGCTACCGCTGCCGCAAGAACAAGCGCGGCAACTGCAGGAGTGCTAAAACGTTTAGTCTTTTGCTGCGCTACGGGCTGCGTGTACTGGACAGCTCCGGTGCCCTGATGCCCGCCACCAGGAAACGTCTCAGAATTCATAACCTGGCCAGAATCACCGATTTGATCCGGCGAAGACGGAGATAAAGCGTCCGATTTATGAACGTCCTGAGTGGGATTAGTGTGGTGTGAATTATTGTGAATGGAATTGTTGGAGGAAGGATCGATTCCCCACGCCGATCGTTGCTTTTCGTCGCTCATGGTCTATAACTCTTACTCATTATGCACGTCACGCGCTTAGAGTCACCTGAAATTTGACTGTGAACCCTCAGCGCCCCTAAATAAAAACCCGCGCTGGAACCAGTGGGACCAACGCGGGATAAACAACTACTCACACAGCCACATATGCGACCAGCATAAATCTATGCCCAGCACATACGTAGTTACGCACGCTCATGTGAGCGTTCACAGATATTAGTCAGTCTCGACCAGGCCGAGCTGTGCGGCCTTCACAAGACGACGCGGTAAACGAGTGGTATTACCGTTCACGCGCACCTCCTGAAGAGGGGCGTTATCAGCCTTCCACTGGGACCGACGAGCGTGAGTGTTAGCACGAGACATACGTCGCTTCGGTACTGCCATGATTTCCTCCTAAACCCTGCCCAATCACATCACGGGCGAGGCAAGATCACTGTGAAAAAAGTGAAATTAAATGGTGACGGATATGCGTCTTACTTCTTCGCGCGACGCAGGCGACTGCCGTAACGGCGCTGGAACTTCTCGACACGGCCAGCGGTATCCATCACGCGCTGAGCACCCGTCCAGAAGGGGTGAGACTCGCTGGTCACATCAACGACGATCAGCGGGTATTCGTTGCCATCTTCCCACTCCACAGTTCGATCTGACGTCGCAGTGGACCGAGTCAAGAACTGGTGGCCGGTGCTGGCATCTTTGAAGACAACCGGGTGGTAATCCGGATGAATATTCTTCTTCATCGTTATCCTTATTACAGAACATGGACAATGCTAGTCTGGCGTGCTGCTTGCGCTGACTTGCTTCGTCACTGACACCACAAACATCGATGCGATGCGCAGGTGACCAACCGCACCCAGTGCGATCGACGACGCTGGCTCAGCGCCTTGCACCGGTCGCGCACTGAGTCCTCGAGTAAAACAACCTTATGCCTAAGCTCAGGAAAGCCTGATAACCAGCAATGTTGCCCCCGAACTCAACGTAACTCTGTAGCCACGCTTACGAAAACGGGAAGAGGGTAACAGTGCGACACGCCTCCGGCGCACATGCATCGGCTCATCATACAGATAGAAACGCCGACTGCGAAATTGCGCTCACCAGGAGCTAAAGGAACTGAGATTTGGGAATCCCCCTCAGGGGCGGTAAGGTGTCAAGACGCTGTTGTCGAAAAGCAAACGTCATCGCCCACTAGCTAGGCATCTTAGCGCTTTAACCTGCATTTTTAGTGTCGAAGAAAAATGTATTCCCCCGTCGAAGGAAATCGGTTGGTGCTTTGCAGACTCAATGGTGGGCGGAAGGAGAAGCCCATGTCGGCATATTGCCAGGTAACGGGGCGGAAGCCGAGCTTCGGTAAGTCCGTCTCGCACTCGCACCGCCGCACGAACCGTCGCTGGAATCCAAATATCCAGCGTCGGTCGTTCTACCTACCCTCTGAAGGACGCACCATTACTTTGAATGTGTCCACCAAGGGTCTGAAAACCATCGATCGCTACGGCATTGAGTCCGTTGTCGCAAAGCTCCGCGCACGTGGGGAGAAGATTTAATGGCACGTAACGATATTCGCCCGATCATCAAGCTGAAGTCCACCGCGGGCACCGGCTACACCTACGTCACCCGCAAGAACAAGCGCAATAACCCGGATCGCATTACTCTGAAGAAATTTGATCCCATCGCGCGCAAGCATGTTGAATTCCGCGAGGAGCGCTAAGAATGGCTAAGAAATCTAAGATTGCGAAGAACGAGCAGCGCAAAGAAATCGTTGCCCGCTACGCTCAGCGTCGCCAGGAACTCAAGGCCATCATCAAGAACCCGGCCACTCCTGACGAGGAGCGCATGGAGGCTCAGTACGAACTGAACCGCCAGCCCCGCGACGCATCGCCGGTTCGTGTTCGCAACCGCGACGCCGCCGACGGCCGCCCCCGCGGCTACCTGCGTAAGTTCGGCCTGTCCCGTGTTCGCGTCCGTGAAATGGCACACCGCGGTGAGCTCCCAGGCGTCCGCAAGTCCAGCTGGTGAGGAGTAGCAGTATGAAACGCAATAACTCTAAGAAGGTTCGGGTTGAGCAGACCCGCCGCCCAAAGAAGAACCCCTTGAAAGCTCGCGGCATCGAGACCGTCGACTACAAGGACATTGAAACCCTTCGCACGTTCATCTCTGAGCGCGGCAAGATCCGTTCACGCCGTGTCACCGGTCTCACCCCGCAGCAACAGCGTCAGGTCGCGACCGCCGTCAAGAACGCACGCGAAATGGCTCTCCTTCCGTTCACCAGCCGCTAACCGGCACCCGCCCGTTGGCCCCCATCCTAGGTAACTCCTCAGGATAACCAACGTGGCCCTCACACAGTCGAGGATCCTCCACAGGCCACGGCCCGTTGAGCCCCGAACAGTGTGAACGTTTGGAAGCGATAACAGCAGGTTTCGACACCCACCGCTCCACGGTTTCGACCGCGGAGCGGTTTCGCATACCTACGAGCAAGCAAAGGTCAACACGTGCCGCACGTTCTCTCCGGATTCGCGACAATCGCCATTGTCATCACAATCGGCTTCGGCGCAGGCAAAGCCGGCCTCCTCGGCCGCCACGCACAGTTCACGCTCCAAATGTTCGCGTACTTCCTCGCGACACCAGCCCTCCTGCTCGACAAGCTCTACACCACCGACCCCCTCAACGTCGTCGGCCCCCAACTCATCGTCGCCTCCGGCTCCGCACTCACCGTCGGCCTTATCTACTTCATCTGGGCACGCACCATCATGCATCGCCCCATCCACGAATCAACCATCGGCAGCCTTGGAAGCTCCTACTGTAATGCCTCCAACCTGGGGATACCGGTCGCCACACACGTCCTCGGCAACAGCGGCGTCATCGTCCCCACCCTCCTCTTCCAAATCGTACTCTATGGCCCACTCGTCCTGGCCGCCCTCGATGTCATCAGCGCCAAAGAATCACACAAGCACAGCACACCTCAACACCTCAACACCCGACGCCTCATCATGACGCCGCTGAAAAACCCTATGCTCCTCGGCGCACTCATCGGCCTCGTCATCTCACTCCTCCACGCCCACGCCGGTGTCACCATCCCGGCGCCCATTGTCGAACCCATTCACCTTATCGGCCAAGCAGCAGTCCCCGTGGCACTCATTGCGTTCGGAATATCTCTCGCCGGACACAAAGTTCTCGACCCCTCCACCTCACCACGCCTCGACATCGGAGTCGTCGCCACCGCCAAAATCCTCGGACAACCACTCGCGGCTTTCCTCATCGCCTACTTCGTGTGCGACATGACCGGACACGCCCTCTTCGCAGCATGCGTCGTGGCCTCGTTACCCACAGCACAAAATGTATACACCTACGCCACCCGATACGGGCGCGGATTAACCCTGGCACGCGACGCAGGGGTCATTACCACCGGAGCCTCCTTCATTATGATTATGGTGCTCGCCACCATCTTCACCTAAGGCTCCCCCACACAAGGCAACACCCAAGACCTCATCCAGCACTCGTGGATCACCAACGACACAGCAACTCTGCGCGTAGTCCCAGAGTCGGTGACAGCAGGTGAATTGACCGTGCATCACACCCCACCGCATCATATATGCCTATAATCGAGTAACCCCCTACACATGGCCAGGACGAATCGAATTCGCCAGATCCTCTACCACTACTGCCATCCATATGATGAATAACAGCACTACAGACACGACGACATCATCACACAACGACCACGAGCCACAACGGCCAGCTCTGTGGGAACGAGGACTAGGCTACTTGTTTGATACATGCGTGGTCGGTATCGCGATAGTACCGATCACCATGGCCGTCACACTCCTCGTCTCCGACAAAGGCGCACAACACTGGACAACCGCAATCATCGGCGGAATCTTATTTTTCTTGTACCGCTTCCTGATGGATGGCCGCACACAAGGAACATTAGGCAAAGCAGTCACCCGCATTACAGTCTGCAACAACAGCGGCACCCACCTCACCCACGCCCAAGCATTGAAGCGAAACGTCTGCTGGCTACCATTCGGCATATTCGCAATCCTGTCAGACCATCACCAGCCGTCGACAATCGGCAGTGTCGCGGTGGGACTACAGCTCCTCCTCGTCTTGTGGCTTCTCGCCATCGCAGTGTCGATCTACCGCAACAACAACGGGCGATCATTCCTCGACCGCTGGGCAGGAGCATATCTCCTCACAACACCGCATGTGCCATAAGGCTTCAGGACCCGGCCCACACACCCGCGGTATGGGAAACAATCTCACCACACGTTCACTAAGGCTACGCCCACAGGGTTAGGGCATCACCTTGGCCACCACCGCCACAGAGGCTGACGCCCGCACGGCCACCACCACGCCGCGACAACTCATGCGCCATGTGAACAACCAACCGAGCTCCCGACGCGCCCACAGGATGACCCAAAGCAATTCCACCACCATGAACGTTCACACGCTCCAGACCCACCCCCAGATCTTTCACAGATTGCGCAACAACGGCAGCAAAAGCCTCATTAATCTCGATAAGGTCAAGATCATCGATTGCCCATCCCGACCGATCAAGCGCAGCTTTCAACGCTCGGGAAGGCTGGGAATGAAGAAGCGACGTGTCCGGCCCGGCCGTCTGCCCATACTCACCGATGGTCGCTAAAATGCGCAAACCTCGCCGCTCAGCATTCTCACGCGTCATCACGACCACCGCCGCCGCACCATCAGATATCTGCGAAGAACTCGCCGCCGTCACCGTGCCGTCCTTCACAAACACCGGGCGAAGGCTCGCTAGTCCCTCCGCCGACACACCCGTACGGATCCCTTCATCCGTACTAACAACAATCGGGTCACCCTTCCGCTGAGGAACCTCGATGGGGACAATCTCCCCCTTAAACAAGCCTTCATCCCGCGCCTTCTCAGCACGCTGGTGAGACAGCGCCGCAATGTGATCCTGCTCCTCACGGGTAATTCCGCGCTCGACATTGCCCCGATCCGTCTCCTCCCCCATCGTTTTGCCACTCACAGCATCATGGAGACCATCACGATTTATTGCATCTACCAACCGCAGATCACCATAGCTTTTACCCTGCCGCACCCCCGCAGCGATATGCGGAGCATGTGTCATCGACTCCATGCCACCAGCAATAACGATGGATGCGTCGCCAACCCGGATCATACGAGTCGCATGAATAATGGCATCCAACCCAGACAGACATACCTTGTTGATAATCTCCGCCGGAACATCCAATGGGATTCCCGATCTCACTGCCACCTGGCGCGCCGGATTCTGCCCCGCCCCCGCCACAATGACCTGACCCAACACAACATAGTCAATATCACTACTGGGCACTCCCGAATCAGCCAGGGCCGACGACACAACCGCAGCACCAAGATCCACCGACGTTTTCGACGCCAATGACCCCAACAATTTACCCTGAGGGGTACGCCGGGCCGCCACAATAACAACATCGTCTGGGCAGGCCTGGGGAGCAGAACCGGGAACAGACATATTTCCTCCACTCTATTTATGCACGACAGATCACATTCACACTAGCCATAAATGACCCGCGTCACTGCAAGTTATCGAGAAAATATATCCTTCACGTCCCCTCAGCAGACTCCCCGGATCTCGCATCTCTCAGACGCACACGAACACACGCACTCCACAGGGCCGCACACCGTAGCTAACTTAGTGGAAGAAATGACGCTCCTTCGTCAGGTACATTGTCACCCCAGCCTGGCGGGCAGCATCGATAACTTCCTCATCACGAATAGAACCCCCTGGCTGCACAACAGCACGGACACCAGCCTCTGCTAAAACACCAAAACCATCAGCGAACGGGAAAAACGCATCAGATGCCGCGACCGCACCACGAGCACGATCAACACCGGCACGCTGCACAGATAACCGTGCAGAATCAACCCGGTTGACCTGACCCATTCCGACACCAACGGTTGCCCCATCCTTGGCCAGCACAATCGCATTGGATTTCACCGCTCGCACGGACCTCCACGCGAAGACCAAATCGGTCAGCGTATCACTATCTGCAGGCTCCCCCGCCACCAATTCCCACGACGCTGGGTCATCACCCGGCGCGTCAAGGATATCTCGCTGCTGAACGAGCACACCACCAGAGATCTCTGTGTACTCACAACCGTCACGCTCAGGCTTCGGAGCCACCAAGACCCGCAGGTTCTTCTTTGTCTTCAGTACCTCGAGGGCGTCGTCGTCGAAAGACGGAGCAATAATGGCCTCGGTGAAAATCTCCTTCACAGCTTCAGCCATCTCCACCGTGACAGGCTGGTTCGCCGCAATAATCCCGCCATAGGCCGACACAGGATCACACGCGTGGGCTTTCCGATGAGCATCCGCCACCGATTCCCGTGAGATAGCAATGCCACACGGATTCGCGTGCTTGATGACGGATACACAGATCTCATCCGGATGATCCCAAACAGCACGCCATGCGGCGTCGCCATCGGTGTAGTTGTTATACGACATTTCTTTTCCATGCAGCTGCTCAGCATGGGCAAGGCCTGGGTGGCCATCCGAATCAATGTAGAGGGCCGCCGCCTGGTGAGGGTTTTCCCCATACCGAAGCGGACGCGACAGGGTATACGTGGCGCCCACGAATTCGCCGAATGTTGTCTTCTGGTTCCCTGTCCCGTCAGACGGGCCGGGGTTCGTGGCATCATCACACGATGTTGCAGCCTGAATCGCCGCTGACTGCTCCGCCATCCACGTGGCCACAGCAACGTCGTAGGAAGCTGTGTGCTGGAAAGCACGAGATGCAAGGTCAATACGCTGCTGTAGTGTGAATCCGCCGGCATGCGCTGCGTGTGTGGCGCGGTCGTAATCATCGGGGTTTACGACCACTGCAACCGACTGGTGGTTTTTCGCCGCGGCTCTCACCATTGATGGTCCACCAATATCGATCTTCTCCACGCAGGCATCACGTTCTGCGCCCGAGGCCACTGTCTCAGAGAACGGGTACAGGTTGACGATAACAAGCTGGAAGCCATCAATCCCCATATCCTGAAGTTGTTTCACATGAACCGGGTTACGCGTATCCGCAAGAATCCCTGCATGAATCTTGGGGTGCAGAGTTTTCACACGCCCATCAAGACACTCCGGAAATCCAGTGAGATTTTCCGCAAGAGTAACAGGTATGCCGGCGTCGGTGATGTGGGCTGCGGTGGAACCCGTGGAGACGATTTCGACGCCATTTGCGTGAAGAGACGCAGCCAGATCTGTCACGCCTGTTTTGTCATAAACGCTGATCAGTGCGCGTGTGATGGGAATACGAGAGGTGGGTGAAGCGGGTGCGGGATGTGCGGATGACATGTCGGTCATGGAAGGAAAGATGCCTTTCGTCCGTCAGAAAAATAATGACGTCGCGCCATCGCATCCGAGGTCGTTACCAGCAGTCGATTCGAGAAAAGGCTGTTTAGCTACCTTGATGCGCCGGTGGACAGTGCTGGGGGTGTTGCCATCAACGATGATGCTCACGAAAACAGCAACATGGTCCAGGATAAGCCCTGCGCTTGCACTGACGTCGACAAGGTGAAGTACCGGCGTCCGGCGGATCGGTTTACTTCGTCGGGGCACCCTCGCCGCCTGCGGTTTCATCCGATGTGCTGTCCTCTGTAGCCCCGCCCCCCGTGGCCGTTCCTGCACGGTCGTCCTCGGTGCTATCGGCCTCGATAGTATTCCTGGCGTCCGACTCATCATCTAATGCTGTGGTGTCTGCCTCAGAGTCAGTGGATTCTCCGTCATCAGTTTCGGTGTCATCAGGCTCGTCTTGGAGGTTGTCGTCGCTGCAATGCTCTTTGGTATCCGTGTCTTTGTCTGCCACCACACCATGATTGGTCTCACTACTGTCGGCGTCGTCCCCGGCATCATCCCCCTCGTTGGGGTTAGCCAGACACTCAGTCTCATTACCATCACCGGGTTCAGGTTCGCTGACGGCGGTGTAGCCAGTCGCTACCGACGAGCGCCTCTCCCGCGCCACCGACCCGTCCTCGGACGCGATATCAGCCTTCTCACCAGCGCCAGAGTGAACTATCCTCTGCTGCGCTAGCCCCCCACCACGGCGAATTCCAGTCACAGCCATCGTGATTAATCCAACACCCAACATCCACGCTGCGGATACACCGCCAACCAGCCATGCTGTCGGGCCAGACCACCCATACGCACCAACAACACCAGAGGTCAGCCACGCAGACACCAATCCAACACTACCGGCTGTGGCTGCTGCGACACCCACGGTTGCATACGGTGACACCACAACGCTGCGCTGATTCAAAAAACGCCGATAGACAAGAATTGCCACCGCAGCAGGAACAAGAAGGCCCAACCACGCACCAGCGAGGACATCACCTGGCATCACAGCCAACACGGGCAACGGTGGCATCTCTGCGCGAGTCGCCGTAAACAAACTCACCTGCGCAGCACCAAAATTAGCTTCTCCACCTGCAAGGACAGCGCCCGAAGCCAATGCCACGTTCGGAAAATACGCCATCCATAACAACGTCAACCCGATCTTCCCCCCAACCCCTGATGCAATCGCATACGCGTCCGTAAAAGCAGACCAATGCGCAATCAGACTAACAACGACAACAACGGCGCCGATCCCCCACATTGCCCCGAGAAACGCCAGCCCAAGCCGAGCAGCGTCCACCGGCCATTGCGGCAAACCATAGAAACGTAACAACGCGCGCCACAACCGCGTCCCCAATCCAAAGATGATCGCAAGCGCATTTATTGCCATCGTCGAAAGTACTGACGCCCACACCGACGGAACCTGCACAGGAAGCATGGACTGGGCGTTCCATATAATCGCTAGCGCGGTTAACGTGACGAGCACGGGAACGACCAGCGAACACGTCACAAGCATCCGCACATCACTCACGCTGATTCGTTCGCGCACCACTGACCGGATGCGCACCGCTATCCATGCTGCATACGCTAGTACTGGACATAGAGGTAGAAGCCCAAGTTCCGCCCCTGACATCGACAGTGGAGCTGTGTTACAGGACAGCCATAAGGAACCGATCGTTGCCGGTGCAGCAATGAACGACACATCCAGGCTCAATAAGATAATGAGTGCAACGGCAACCATGACACCAATGACAGCAACATGGGTGGCAATGACGCCCGGCAAGAATTTTCTCAGCCGAATACTAAACGACCCTCCAGCGGCTCCCCGTGCCGAGGCATTACTGTTATTCCAACGCCGCGCCCATCGACGCGTCGACGTGCTCTCATTGTGTGCGGCTGAACCTCCGCTACGTGGCCCGCGGTGCCCACGCACTGCCCGAGCCTGCGGACGCTGCTCGCGAACATACTGGTCAGGTGACCGGGGAGCTTGGTGCGCCCGAGAATCTCCAGCAGTGGAACGCGGACGTGAAGGATCACGGCGTGAGATGTCATCAAAGGAGTGACCGCCAAACCCGGTGTCCGATTTCCGTGGTACTGATCCCGAGCCCGGTGAGGGTGGGACAGGCTCATTGCCGCGCACCGTAGCCGGGGGTTCCCCTGCGACACGTTGCGTATCCGTACCGCGGGACCGACGACCACTAACGCGTGATCGCCCGTCCCCTGGGCGTCGAGAATTCGATGGGGTGGTATTTCTCACTTCTCTATCCTGACACCTTCCGCGCATGAGTCGCATGAGGCACTCCGTAATTGACCGGCGTTGACGTAAAAAGTCCAGGCCAGCTGAAACAACTGTAGTCCTCTGTGACGGATGTGCCCACCCCGAACGATTCATACCTCCCGCGAGGGTGCCCCTTCGAGGCTGAATCGTGACTAAAAACTCAAAAATTTATAAAGAAATTGGGCACATCAGCTTGCTGCGAAGCAACCCGTTCGTTACTATTTCGTCCGGAGATTACAAAACGATTACGCTAACCTGTTAAATCAGTTAAGCATCACGGTCACAAGGAAACACAAGGTTGCCAGCCGAGCGCGCGGCCCGGCTGGCTGACATTTTTGCTGGAAAGGGGTACACGTGCAGACGAATCGGGGCAGCGACTACGTTGGAACGCATCGTCGCCAGGCGACCCCTAAGGCTAGGCGAGTAGCATCGGTCGCCGTTGCCGCGGGAGCACTGAGCACCACCGGCGCCATTGGCGCTGGGGCGGCAACTCTCGGCCATAGCAATGGTGTTCGTTTAGTAGCTGACGCCGATGCGGCACCAGTGGAAACCGCTGCTGAATCATCACCTCAGATTCTTCAGCTTCCCCAAACGAAGCCTGTTGCTAATTTCCGTGACCAGATCGCAAAAACTGTTGAATTCAACAAGCAGCGTGTCGCTGCTGATGCCGCTGCACGGAAGCCTGAGCCCAAGGCACAGTTCGTCTCAGCCAGTTTGAATAATTTTGGTGTGGTGAGGCCCGCACATGGCACTCTCACCACCGGCTTCGAGATGCGGTGGGGTTCGTTCCACAAGGGCATTGATATCGCTAATGCGCTCGGCACCCCTGAGTACGCTGTGATGGATTCCACTGTTATCTCTGCTGGGCCCGCGTCCGGGTTCGGCCAGTGGGTACGCCTACGTGCCGACGATGGCACTGTCTTCGTCTACGGACACATGGAAACCATCAACGTATCCGTTGGGCAACGTGTGAAGGCTGGCGATGTTATCGCGGGGATGGGTTCACGCGGTTTTTCCACCGGATCACATTGCCACTTCGAGGTCCATTTGAATGGCAGCCAACCGATCGATCCGCTTCCGTGGCTGGCTGCGCACGGTATTGACCTCGGGCCAATTCAGCGATAATCCTCTTTTTTTAGAGTTTCTCCATAGGAACGTTTCCGACCAGCATCAGGCGAATCGTGCCTTCTTTTCCGAAGTTGATAACCACAGTGGTGTGTTTTCCTAACCCTGAGATAGCTTCCACGGTTCCCAAACCATACTTATCGTGGTTAACATGGTCCCCCACTTCTAAATGAAGCGTAGCTGCAGAAGTCCCAGCGCGGCGTTCTGCCGAAACCCGGCCACCGCTGCGTCTACTGGTTCGACGCGTACGAGCGTCATCACACAAGGAATCCGACACGTTAGACTGCGAACCGCGATAGCTAGAGTGTCCACGGGGATATGATTCACTCGGCCATCCGAGAGACCAATCACCACTGCCCCACCCCAGTTCGGGCTCCTCCCGTTCCCAATGGATGAGGTCGTTGGGAATTTCTGAAATGAATCGCGATGCCGGGTTGTTCACCGGCTTTCCCCAGGATCCCCTGGTCACTGCGCGGGAAATATATAGACGACGCTGTGCGCGAGTGATACCAACGTAGGCCAACCGCCTCTCTTCCGATAGCTCTGATGGGTCGCCAAGGGCTCTCATATGCGGGAGCTGTCCGTCTTCCCATCCAGTTACAAAGACGACCGGGAATTCCAGGCCCTTTGCTGTATGAAGGGTCATGAGGGTAATGACCCCCTGGTCTTCGTCGGGTATCTGGTCGGCATCGGCGACGAGTGATACACGTTCAAGGAATGCTTGGAGGCTTCCCAGTGCTGGTTCCTCGTCCTCGAGGAATTCATTGCTGCGTGCATCGTCGTGGTTGAGATCATTGTGGTGATCAGTGTTCATGTCCGGTGTATGTGCTGGTGGCATGTTATCGAATGTGGTGGCTGCTGCCGGCATGTGTCGATACGCCAATTGGTGCGCGGCTTCAGATGCGAACTCGCGTGCCACAGACGCTAACTCCTGGAGGTTATCTAGCCGCGCGCCATCCTGTGGGTCGTCCGACCCCTGGAGACTGTCACGGTAACCACTACGTTCGACGACTTCGTTGACGATGGCACCAAGATCTGGGACGCCCACATTGTCACCGTTCTTTGAGGACAGTGACATGTCCGCGATACTGTCGCGAAGTCCATCCACCATGTCGACGAATGCGCTGACTGCTTTAGTGCCCCGAGTTCCTAATGCGGGAATGCCGCCGTCTGCTCCCGCCCGCAGTGCCTGTCTGATGCTGACATTGTTGTCTTCTGCATACAACGACAACAATGACAGTGCTCGGTGACCAATACCACGTCGTGGTGTGTTGATGATTCGTTGGATACTCACCGTATCGTCGGGGTTGTCTAGTATTTTCAGGTACGCAATGATGTCCCGGATCTCTTTTCTGTCATAGAACCGGGTACCGCCGACGACTTTGTATGGAAGTTTGTTTCGAATGAATATATCTTCCACAGCACGGGACGCGCTATTCGTGCGGTAGAAGACAGCAATATCACCGTATTTTACTGAAGAATTTCCGACGAGACGCTCAATTTCACGGGCGATAAATCGAGCCTCATCATGTTCATTGTCTGCAACGTACCCGGTGATGGGCTCGCCATCACCTCGAGCTGTCCACAGGTTTTTCTCACGTCGACCGGCGTTTTGCGAGATCACAGCGTTCGCAGCAGAGAGGATCGTTTGGGTAGACCGATAATTTTGCTCTAACAGGATCGTTTCTGCGTGAGGGTAATCACGTTCAAATTCTTCGATGTTGCGGATTGTCGCCCCGCGGAATGCGTACACAGATTGGTCGGCATCGCCAACGACGCACAATTCACTCGGCGCCGTACTGTCTTCACCTGTATTGAGGTTGCCGACAAGAGTAGATACCAAGACGTATTGGGCATGGTTGGTGTCCTGGTATTCGTCGACCAGCACGTGTCGGAAGCGTCGCCGGTAGTATGCTGCAACATCCGGGAATTCGCGGAAAATACGGACGACCTCGACAATAAGGTCATCGAAATCAACCGCATTCGATGCGCGGAGCCGTTTTTGATATTCGTCATATATCGTTGCGATCGTTTCGTTAAACGAATTCTTCTCATCGACAGCATCGACGAGGGCGTCATTGGGTGTGCACAATTCATTTTTCAGATGTGAAATTGCTGAGGCTACCGTTCGTGCACTAAACCGCTTGAGATCTAGATTCATGTCCCGAACAATCATCGTGAGTAATCGTCGGGAATCATCACTGTCATAAATAGTGAAGTTTGTGTTTAACCCAGGAATGAGACTTGCTTGTGAGCGAAGGATCCGCACACACATGGAGTGAAAAGTGGATACCCACATGCGGTCAGCGACTGGACCGATAAGACTTGCAACTCGTTCGCGCATTTCTGTGGCGGCTTTATTGGTGAAGGTGATGGCCATGATGCTCCACGGCGCGATCCTGCGGACACCGATGAGATAGGCGATTCTCCGCGTGAGGACCGCGGTCTTTCCTGACCCTGCCCCGGCGACGACAAGTAATGGGGACCCACTATGTTCGACAGCCTGCCGTTGTTGGGGGTTGAGCCCGTTAAGCAGCTGTTCTGGGGTGAGCGGTTCGCCATCTGGGATGTGGGACGGAAGGCTGTGTTTCATAGTGTGGTTCTCCCTTTTACCTCTTACCTCACGCACCGCCTGTATCGATGACGAGGACGCAGTTCGTGCAGTTGTTCGTGCTTGCACTCCAACCTACAACGCGGGTATGACACAATGAGATCTATGTCCGAGTCTCGCGATTCGTTACCTGCATCGAACGAGGTCACTAGTGGGACTAGTGACCCATTATCGAATGACCACATCCAGGAGTTGCGGAAAGAAATTAATCAGCTGGATGAGGCAATTATCTCCGCTATCCGACGGAGGACGGAGATCTCCCATCGTATTGGGCAGTCACGTATGGGATCTGGCGGGACTCGTTTGGTTCATGCTCGGGAAGTCGCCATCATTAATAAGTTTCGCGAGGCGCTTGGTGCGGAGGGGCCTGCGATTGCATCGGCGCTGCTCCGGATGGGTCGGGGCCGACTCGGTTGAGTCTCTTCGGTTCACATTTGGGTGAGGTCATTGAGCTGATTGGGCGGGGTATTGCCTTGTCAGGGCTACTATAGCTACAGGAGCGCACTGTCTCGGATTGTGCCACGGTTATCGTCATACGAAGGATTTTTCATGAATTCACCATTGTCAGATATCACCGCCACCGACGAATGGTCCCGGTTGAAGGACCACGCAAAGTCAATCCGGTCGACGACTCTGCGGGACTTGTTTGCTGCTGACCCACACCGTGCGGAAAAGTTAAGTTTTTCTGCCGCTGACCTGCACGTTGACGTGTCCAAAAATCTTATTGACGACGTAACGCTGAGCTCGCTGATCGCTCTGGCTAGGAAGGCCGATGTGGAGGGTCGCCGTGATGCGATGGTGAAGGGTCTGCATATCAACTCCACGGAGGATCGCGCTGTTCTTCATACAGCTTTGCGCCTTCCTGTGGAGGAATCGTTGCACGTGGATGGGCAAAATGTGGCCGCTGATGTCCATGACGTGTTGTCCCGGATGCGTGATTTCGCGCATGCGTTGCGTTCTGGTGATTGGCTGGGAGTATCTGGTCACACAATTAAGACTGTGGTGAATATCGGTATTGGTGGGTCTGATCTTGGTCCTGCGATGGCGACACAGGCTCTGCGCAGCTACGCGACGGCGGGAATATCGGGACGTTTCATCTCGAATGTTGATCCGGCAGATTTCACGGGGAAGGTAGCGGATTTAGATCCGGCTGAGACGTTGTTTGTCATTGCATCGAAGACGTTTACCACTCAAGAAACGCTGGCGAATGCGCATGCTGCCCGGCGGTGGTTCTTGGATGGTCTTCATGTGAAGGACGGTACCGATGAGGCACGTGCTGCTATTGCCAAACATTTCGTTGCGGTGTCGACGAATGCGGAAAAGGTTGCAGAATTCGGCATTGATACTGCGAATATGTTTGGTTTTTGGGATTGGGTAGGTGGCCGTTACTCGGTGGATTCGGCGATTGGTTTATCGCTGATGGCGGTGGTTGGCCCTCAAAATTTTATGAGTTTCTTGGAGGGTTTCCGCGCGGTTGATGAGCACTTCTGTACCGCTCCTTTGGAGAAGAACGTTCCTGTTCTGATGGGTCTTTTGGGGATTTGGTATGGCGATTTCTTGGGGGCTCAATCTCATGCTGTGCTGCCCTATTCGGAGGATTTGGGGCGGTTCCCTGCCTATCTGCAGCAGTTAACGATGGAGTCGAATGGGAAGTCTGTTCATGCGGATGGCACTCCGGTGACAGTACCGACCGGCGAGATTTATTGGGGGGAGCCGGGCACGAACGGCCAGCATGCGTTTTTCCAGTTGTTGCATCAGGGGACGCATCTGGTGCCAGCTGATTTCATTGGTTTTGCTCGGCCGAATGATGACCTCGCCACTGCTGATGGAACGGGCAGTATGCACGATCTGCTCATGTCGAATTTCTTCGCGCAGACGAAGGTCTTGGCGTTTGGCAAGTCTGCGGAGGAGATTGCGTCGGAGGGAGTTGATCGGGAGATTGTTCCTCACAAGGTGATGCCGGGTAATCGTCCGACGACGACGATTCTGGCGCCTGCGCTTACTCCATCGGCGCTGGGGCAGCTTATCGCGTTGTATGAGCACATTGTGTTCACGCAGGGGGCAATTTGGTCCATTAATTCGTTTGATCAGTGGGGTGTGGAGCTGGGGAAGAAGCAGGCCGGTGAGCTTCTTCCTGCGGTTACTGGGGAGATGGCGGTGGACACTGGTGATGGAAGTACAGATTCCCTTATCTCCTGGTATCGAGAGAACAGATCGTAGATTCCGTGTTGTCATAAGCTACGGCTAAGCTATGTGAGCACCTGGTTAGGTTGTTACCTAACCCGTCTGTGATGATCTATTGACCTGTCACTGGCGTTCACACTCTACTGATTTTTGCGCGAACTTATGACTGTTTCTCATTCACCGGCGGATTCCGGAATGACGGTGTCTGCTGATGGTTCCTCCCGCCCATGCGGCGGCAGGGCTGGTATGCGGCTGCATGTGCGCCGAATAGCCGGTCTTTTTGTTCTTGTTGTTCTTCTAGCACTGTGTCTGTGCGGTGCAATGGCATTGGGGTCTCGTGATATCCCACTCACCACAGTGTGGGATGTTGTCAGCCATTTGGGATCCTCGTCTGAGCTTTCAGACAAGGACACCGACACCCAAGTCATTCTTGACCTGCGGATTCCACGGGCACTACTTGGCGTCATTGTGGGAATGGCGCTTGGCTGTGCCGGTGCACTGATTCAGGGGCACACCCGCAACCCGTTAGCAGACCCGGGCATTTTGGGCGTATCAGCTGGTGCGGCATGTGCCGTGGTGGCTAGTTTCGCGTTTTTGGGTGTGACGGGAAATATTGCAACGATGCTGTGGGCTTTTGGCGGTGCGATTGGGGCTACTGCGTTGGTGTTTGGTTTGGCGTCAGTGGGTAAGGCGACGGCGAGTCCGCTGAATTTAGTTCTTGGCGGCGCTGCCTTAGCTGCTGTGTTGTCCTCTCTCACCAGCGCCTTGGTGCTGACCGATAACGAGAATCTGGATCGTATGCGATTTTGGACTGTAGGAGCGATCGCGGGTCGCGATATGGATATTGTCGTGATCTCGGCGCCGGTGGTTGCCATAGCCCTTGTCGCAGCATTTGCTACTGGCCCCACATTGAATCTGCTTAATTTGGGTGATGACGCGGCGGCATCGTTGGGTGTTCATATCGAGCGCTCACGGATTATGGGGGTCGTCCTGATCGCTCTGTTGGCGGGAGCCGCTACGGCGGCGGCGGGGCCTCTTGGTTTTGTCGGCTTGGTTGTTCCGCATGTGGTTCGTTCGATCACGGGCCCAGATTATCGGTGGATTTTGCCGTATTCAGCGTTGACGGGAGCTGTGTTGGTCCTCGTTGCTGATATTGTCGGCCGGCTGATTGCGCGCCCAGGTGAGGTGGAAGTGGGCATTGTGTTGGCTTTCGTGGGAGCTCCGTTCTTTATCTACCTCATTAGCCGTAACAAGGTGGTGGAAGTATGACGGGGATGAGAGCGCGTATGGGTCATGTGCTGGGTCGCCGATCTGCTTTTCGGTGGGGACCAGTGTCGGGTGTCGTTTCGCCCCGACCGTTGCTGGTGTGTGCTGTGCTTGTTGTGGCTGGGGTGTTCCTTTTTGCTGTGGCTATTGGCATTGGTGATTTCCCCATTGCTCCGTTGGACGTTTTGTCTGTGGTGTTCACTGGTGGAGGCACGCGTCTTGAGCAGTTGGTTGTATTTGAATGGCGGATGCCTCGCGCGTTATCGGCAGTAATGGTGGGTGCTGCGCTGGCACTGTCGGGGGCGTTGACACAGTCGGTCACGCGTAACGCGTTGGCGAGTCCTGATTTGTTGGGCGTCACATCGGGTGCATCTGCAGGTGCGGTGACGGTCATTGTGTTGGGGTCTGGCACTGGCTTTGCTGGTTGGCTCGCGGGTGCTGGTATTCCCGCGGCTGCGCTGATGGGGGCGTTCGGTACAGCGATGGTGATGTGGCTGATTGGTTTTCGGGGCCGTCAGATGGATATTTACCGCGTGGTTTTGTTGGGCATTGTGGTAACCGCGTTACTCACGTCGTATATCCATTTCCTCATGATTCGCGCTGAGCGGAGTGATGCAGCTCATGCGAAGTTCTGGTTGACAGGGTCACTGTCGGCTGTGTCATGGGAGCGTGTGCGGCCACTGATGGTTGTTCTGGCTGTGTGTGTCGTGTTGTGTGTGTGGATTTCCTTTGAGCTTCGCGCGTCTGAGCTTGGCCCGGACGTGGCGTCGTCATTGGGTCAGTCGAGGCGACTGGTGGAATCAGCGATTCTGGCCATGTCTGTGGTGTTGGCTGCGTGTGCAGTGTCAGCAGGTGGTCCGATCGGGTTTGTGGCTTTTGTTGCGCCTCAGGTTGCCATGCGTCTTGCGGGGACGACATCTCCCCCGTTGTTCACGTCGTTGCTTACGGGGTCCGTGCTCTTACTCGTGGCAGATATTGCCACTCAAACGGTACTTCCTACGGAGCTTCCGGTCGGTTTGATCACCTCAGCTGTTGGTGGTGTTTTCCTTATTTATCTTCTTGTTCGCACGTCACGAAAGGCGACGATATGAGCAACTCTACGATCTCATCGTCCATTGCCGCATCGGGTTCCGTACCGGCGCAGTCAGCGGGAGTTCCCGCGGCGACGAACACTGTGTCGGCAGGAGCGATCACGCTGTCTGGGTTGAGTGTGTCGTATGGGGATCGCACCATTATCCCTCATTTAGACGCTTCTATCCCCGGTGGTGCGGTGACGACGATCATTGGGCCCAATGGCTGTGGGAAATCCACGATGTTGCGGGCAGCTGCGCAGTTGATTACGTCATCGGGGTCTATTTTTCTTGACGATGTTGATGTCAGGTCGCTGCGTCGCAAGGAGTTAGCGCGGCGGATTGGTGTGTTACCGCAGTCGCCGGTGGCTCCGCCGGGGGTTGTGGTGAGTGACTTGGTGGCGCGTGGTCGGCATCCGCATCAGTCATGGTTTAGGCAGTGGTCGTCGGATGATGAGGAGGAGGTAGCGCGGGCGTTAGAGCTTACTCATGTTGCGGAGTTGGCGGATCGTCCTGTGGCGTCGCTTTCTGGTGGGCAGCGTCAACGTGTGTGGATTTCCATGGTGTTGGCTCAGGATACTGAGGTGTTGTTCTTGGATGAGCCGACGACGTATCTGGATCTTTCGCATTCGATTGAGGTGCTGAATTTGGTGACCGAGCTCAAGCACCGGTTGGGCCGGACTATAGTGATGGTTTTGCATGATTTGAATTTGGCGGCGCGGTATTCGGATCATGTGATCGTGATGGCGGAGGGGAAGGTGACGGCGGCTGGGAAGCCGTCTGAGGTTCTCACTGAGGAGTTGTTGCAGTCCTCGTTTGGACTTGATGCGACGGTTATCGATGATCCCGAGTGCGCTTGGTCGCCGTTAATTGTTCCTCGCAAGCCAGCGGTGTTGGGTTCAGGTGGTACTCCCCCGCGTCCTTTGGTGGAGGTCGTCCCCGGTGAAAGGCTAGAGTCGTTGACGTGAGTGCTTACGTTGACGATGCCACCCTTGCCCTCCGCCTTGCGACGGGAACTAGTGAGATTCTCAAGGGAGTCCGTTCCGTTGGTTTACTCGATGGCCCTGGGCTTGGTACCGCGGGTGATGATTTGGCCCAGTCTTGGATTGAGCGTGTGTTGTCACGTCATCGTCCTCACGATGGTTTTTTGTCCGAGGAAGCTGCTGATGACTTAGAGCGCTTGAATAAGAATCGGGTGTGGATTGTTGATCCGCTCGATGGTACGAAGGAGTTTGCGAGTGGGCGCCAGGACTGGGCTGTTCATGTCGCACTTGTTGAAAATGGGGTCCCCACGCATGCGGCAGTGGGGCTTCCCGATGCTGGCCAGGTGTTCCATACGGGTTCAGCGAAAGCGGTGATGGGGCCGCGGGCGAATAAAATCGTGGTGTCACATAATCGGCAGCCTGAGGTTGCTCAGACGGTGGCCGATAGGTTGGACAGTGACATTGTCCGTATGGGTTCTGCTGGTGCGAAGGCGATGCATGTGTTGCTGGGTGATTATGACGCTTATATTCACGCTGGTGGGCAGTATGAGTGGGATTCTGCAGCACCTATCGGTGTGTGCACGGACGCTGGGCTTCATTGTTCTCGTCTTGATGGGTCGCCGTTGCGTTACAACAACGAGGATGTTTATCTCCCCGATGTTGTTATTTGTCGTCCTGAGGTAAAGGATACGATTCTCGCGGCGGCTGCGGATTTCAAGAAGCGCCATGGCCACTACTAACTTTTCCTGTGTCTATGGGGTAGCGTGTTGTGTGTCCTGTGGTGGCGCCAGGCGTCGTGCTGCTGTGTAGGCCATCACGCCAAAAAGCGCTACGATGGCTGGCATGTCTGCGAGCTCATGTTCTGATATCCCAACGCCATATGAGGATCTTCTTCGTGAGATCTTGGCTGATGGTAGTCACCGGGGTGACCGTACGGGCACGGGCACGACAAGTCTGTTTGGTCAGCAGATGCGCTTCGATCTTTCTCGGTATTTCCCGCTGATCACAACAAAAAAGGTGTTTATGCGGGGGCTGTCGGAGGAGTTGTTTTGGTTTCTCCGGGGCGAATCCAACATTGGCTCGTTGCTCGACAAAAATGTGCATATTTGGGATGAGTGGGCCGATTCTGATGGGAATCTTGGCCCCATTTATGGTGTTCAGTGGCGTTCGTGGCCGACGGCTGATGGTGGAACGATCGATCAGATTTCTCAAGCGCTGGATATGATTAAGAATAATCCAACGTCTCGGCGGATTCTTGTCTCGGCCTGGAATGTGGCAGATGTTCCGAGTATGGCGTTGCCGCCTTGCCATCTTCTTTTTCAGTTTTATGTTGCCGATGGGAGGTTGTCCTGTCAGCTGTATCAGCGTAGTGCTGATATGTTCTTGGGAGTTCCCTTCAATATTGCTTCGTATGCACTGTTGACCCATATGATGGCTCAACAAGCGGGGCTCGGTGTTGGTGAATTCATCTGGACAGGTGGGGATTGCCATATTTATGACAACCACCGGGAGCAGGTCGATCTTCAATTGTCTCGGGATCCGCGTCCATATCCGACGTTGTCGCTGACGCGGGCGGCGGATCTTTTCTCGTACTCGTGGGACAACGTGGATATTCTGAACTATGACCCGCACCCGACGATCACGGCACCGGTCGCGGTGTAGAAGACTGTAACGGACAGGCGGTGAGCTTGGTGTCTACATCATCCGATTCTTGTCAGTTCAATCACCGAGCGGTTTTGCCCGAGGATCCGCTCATTGGTGTTATATGGGCGTCGGATAGGGATGGTGTTATCGGCGATGGTCGGCGGATGCCGTGGCATGTGCCCGAGGATATGGCCCATTTTAAGCATTTGACCTGGGGTGTTCCTGTCATCATGGGGAGTGCGACGTGGTCAAGTATTCCGTCACGTTTCAGGCCGCTTCCTGGCCGCCCCAATATTGTTCTTTCTCGTCGATGGGGTGATGATGATGTTCCTGAGAATGTCGCGCTTCATCGTTCGTTAGAGTCAGCACTTGATACTGTCCCTCGCCCGGGTTTTTCCCGGCGCGTCGCACCTGAAAATGTTGATGCTTGGATCATTGGTGGTGGTGAGGTCTACCGTGAGGCGCTTGTTCGGTCAGATGTCCGGCTTGCTGTGCTGACGGAGATCGATGCTTCGGTTGGCCGCTATTTCGAGACTCCTGTGACGGCTCGGCTGCCAGAGGGATGGGTTCCTTCATCACGCACTGAGTGGAAGACATCACATGATGCGGAGATCGTTGGTGGGCATGTTCCATCGGAGGAGGTGTCTCCGCTTCGTTACCGGTTTTGCTTCTTTAGCAAATAGTGTGTCCTGTTGATGTGAGCTTGGTGCGCTGTTCTCCATGGGGTGGTGTGGTGCTTGTGGGTTCGGGTGTTGTCAAAGTTCTGAATGTGGTGTTCGTTGTGTGGGGCTATAGTGGTGTCACTATGAGTGATGTTATTCAGAAAAATAATCCTTCCGGTGGTGACATCGTGGCGACCGTGTATTACGCACCATGGTGTCCGTTCTGTAAGAAACTCTTAGAGAACTTGGATCGCACTGATACTCCTTATTCTCTGATCGACGTTGATCAGTCTGATGAGGCTAGCAGGTGGGTGGAGAGCGTCAACGATGGGAATCGTATTGTGCCAACGGTGCGGTTTTCTGATGGTTCTACAGCGACGAATCCGTCGGCGGGCGAGGTTCGTCGCACCATTGATGAGCTCTCTGCGTAGTTGGTGTCGGTAGAATATCCACGCACGACTGTTGTATAACGACAAGGACTGATTATTCATGCCTCACCGTGACTATGATCCCCGTTACAGCAACGCGAATGACGAGACGGAGATTTTCCCTAGCAGTTATTCCGACCGTTTTTCGGGCCGTGCCAACTCTGGCTATCAGGATGGTTATTACTCTGATCCCCGCGAGCGCCAGGAGCAGCATCAGACACAGCAGTATGCGCGTTATCAGGACTATCAGCAGGTGTCGAACCAATCATCGGTGCCGCAGCAGTCGCGCTCACAGGAGGTTTCTCCGTCTGTGAGTGATCAGTTTGATATTCCGAAATTTATTGGTTCTGTTGTCGCGGTTGCCGCTGTGGCGTCGATTACCGCGTATGTGGTGGCGTGGATCCTTGAGCTTGTCATGGAGCGGATCGCCACGTATGTGGACTGGGCTTATCCTCCTATTGATCGCACCTACTACGCGATTTTCGCTGCGGTGGTGGCTCTTTTGGCGGCGTTGCTCTGGTGGGTTCTCAATATTGGAACGACGCTTCCGTCGCTGTTTTACAGTTGGATCGTTGGGGTTCTACTGGTCGCGGCAGTTGTTCTTCCGTTATTGTTGACGACACCGTTGTACAACGGTGTCGTCGAGTCCCTCATGAATCTGGTTGTCGGGCTTCCGGTGGTGTATCTTATTGCGCCAATCGGAAATTCAGCGGTCCGAAGGTAGTAACCTTACTGGCCAGCGATCTTGCCGCCCAGCCAACGCGGAAACCGCTCTAATGGCCCGCGCCCACAAAATGCCATCCACGCATTAGCACCGGCAATGGAACCCATGACTAAGGTCCAATAGAGGAGGTTGGAGGAGATCCTCCCTCCTGGGCCGACGGCGGCGAATACGACGATGACGTGGGCGGTGTAAATCGTTAACGGCATGGCTCCTGTTACCGCGAGTGGGATAAACCAGCGGCGTGCCCGTGTCACCACAAGCTGGCATAGGCCCACAATGATGAGTGCGCATCCGCCTGATCCGATGAATTCTGCGGCTCCCCCGCTATGTGGTGTGGAACTCACCACGGAATCTTTAATGGATTTTCCGAATTCTTGTGCGCTGCCAAGGGACTCTCGGTACTGACCCCACTTGCTCACGATTCCTGGTGCCGGCGTCCCTTCTTCGGGTTTTTCAGGTGAGGGATCCAGTTTCTGGTTGCCGTTAGGCTGCTGTTGTTTCTTTTGTTTCAGTTGTGAGATGAGCTGCGCCAATTTTGATGTGGATCCGCTTTGTCGATCGCCGTGGTTCATCCCGGCACCGGTGGGACCATCAGTATTGCCAATGGTTGTTCCCACACCGTATCCCACGGTACTTGCGCATACCCCGACTGCGACCATGCCGGCGAGGACACGAGTGTTTGTTAGGTTGAGCCGGCCAATGGCCATTCCGAGGAGAAGAATTCCCCAGAAGGTGGGGAGTGAGTATGCCACGCCCAATACAAGGTCAGTTGCCGTACTCATGGTTGATTGTGGCACCAGGTAGTCAATGACTGCGAGGACCGATGGGCCCACTAGGCCCAAAGTCAGGCCAGTAGCCACGAGAGTTCGTGTCTTCGCCCAGACAAAGGGCAGTGATACGAAGTACAAGACGCCGTAGAACGTCAAGATGACTGCGATGCCGGTGCCGAGGAGTTCCAAGAGCAACCCGACGAAGAAGATGGCGAGGGCGCGCCCGATGAGTTGTAGTCTGGTTATTCGTGCAGCGTCGGGTGTTGCTGGGCGTGTGCCTCGCCCTGTCATCAAACTCAGTGATACACCGGCGAGGAGCGCGAAGAGAATGGAGGGGCGTCCATGAACAAGAGCTGGGTAGGTTGATGGGTGTGTGATGTCTACGGCCGGGGGGCCGGAAGCCACGTGGGCTGCGACCATCCCGAAAATCGCCAAGGCACGGGCAACATCAATTCCCGGGAGCCTCGGGGGCTGAACGCTCGCTGTCAGCCGTTCGACGGGGCGAATAGATTCTGTCATGCGGGGAAGGCTAACCCGGTAGCCCCCTCAACCGAAAATATGTTTAGCCATCCTTAGAAAGGGTCGAGTGGGCCTCCGCTGCCTGGAGACAATCGGCCGGGCGGCGCCGAACCTTTTATGAGGGAACATTCCGGCTAGTCGTCACTGTTGTTCCCTCCGCCGGCTGATTCAATTCGTTGTCGCTCATGTGGGAGCACAATATCTATACGGATCGGTAGCCCTTACGGTCACGGGAGAGCCCCATGCACCCATGTATCGATCAGTTATCCTCCCACAGACAATTGCGGTGAAAGTACTGACCGCTCCCCCTTTTTTTAGCACCCTCCATACGGCGGGCTTCTTCCTTACTAAACCACTGAGCCACGCGAACTTCCTCTGCCACCAGCGCTCGAAAGACTCCACTCCACCACCGGACATGGAAGGCGCAACGGTCGACTCATATTTACGTTATCCAACGGCTGATTGGGACACGATACGGTGATTCTTAACCAAAAATGCAACTGAAAGGAGAATAATAGATCCAACAAATACATCGGTTACAGACTGAATACCAAACCATGAAATGGATATACCAGCAAGAAGCGCGGGAACACTAATGCCGGCATACTCAATAAGAAAGCATGTCGACATGCTTTCTGCGACTGCATCCGGCGCCACTGAACGCTGCGCCAATGCTGTGGAGACCATAAAAGTAACTCCAAAACCAAGGCCAACAACACATGCACTTAAAAAGAAAATATAAACTCCTTTCGTGCGCATTGAAACATCAATAAGAATCATACTGGCTATTAAAATTGACAGCCCAGCTCCAAATAATCTGCTATTTTTGTTTTTTGGATAATGCGATTAAAATCTGGACAAGACCACCGAAAGCCCTCCTGCCTCCTGGTAAGCAACATAGAGCGGAGACGGAGTACCGGATGCAGCCATCGAAATAAACGCAGTGGCAGTAACCGCAGAGAATCCCAAAATTGGCTTATTCGAGAATAGACTTAACTCTTTCATTGGATACTGATCTCCATAGGCGTATGAACACTCATATCTGCGACACCAGCGGCCTACGAGCACACTGAATTTTTCCATGGCCCCTCCGCTATACATATCTGGAGGCCCTTATTACCGCGGCACGGTAATAAGGGCCTCCACCGTCTGTTTGGTGCCCCAGAGAGGAATCGAACCTCCGACACCGGCTTTAGGAGAGCCGTGCTCTATCCACTGAGCTACTAGGGCAAAACACTACAACACACCACATTCCTACTGGTCACATGGTTTTTGACAGCCATATTCTTGATCATCCAATGGAACGAATGCAAGAACAAGGATAGCCGACCGGTGTGGAAAGCAGGAAACCCGCCCCCTACTATTCCCGTCCACCCTTGGGCTGTAGTACGGCGGCAATGAGTGGAAACAACAGGACAGTGACCGCACCACCAGCGACTAACAGCGACGCAGCCGACGCATCCAACAACTTTGCGTGTCTCGCCACCTCCGTCACCGCAACAATGATTGGCAAACCCGTGGCCGCGTAACAGCCAAGCTGGAGTTTCTGTTTCGTGGTGGTGAGCTTAGATCCCGTCGTCATAAACATGTCCCGCGCAAACACCGGAAGGCCGCGGGCTACCAAAATGCCCCCCACCACAGCAAACAACATCCCTAGGTTGGCACCCACAGTCTCAACATCAATGCTGATACCCGAACAAACGAAGAATACTGGGATGAAGAATCCATACCCCACCACATCCAAACGCTCTTCGATAAGTCCACGAGCACGATCAGGCACGAGTCCGCGCAACACGATACCCGCAGCGAAAGCACCTAAAACAACATCAAGATCGAACACGGCAGCTACCGTCATCAAAATGGCCAACATCAGCACAACCATGCGAACAATCGACTGATTAGTCGCTGACGCACCGTCGATAATGGCACGCCCGACCCATGGCACAACTGCGGCCACGGTACGCGGCACAATCGCCACCATCGCCGCGATCGCGAAAAACGCAACCAAAATAAGGAACGTCACACCGGTCGACCGTGCGGACAACAACAAGGCAATAGCCATAATCGGCATCAATTCGCCAATAGCGCCATGAAGCATGACAGACTTCCCAACATCCGTCCGGAGAAGGCCCGATTGCTTCAAAATTGGCAACAAGGTACCCAAAGCTGTCGAGGTCACCGCGATGGCAAACGTGACCGCAGTCATCGCGTTATCTCCCCCCAGGAAAATCAATGCTCCAGCAAAGGCCAATGCTAAACACATCAGCCAGGTCACCACCGCGTTCGCCCCCTCTTTGCTACGCAACGAATCCGTATCCATTTCATAGCCAGCCAAAAGGAATAACATTCCCAACCCCAGTTGACGCAAAATTGAAATTCCCGAATCAATATCCGCGGCGCCCCACACGCTTGGGCCAATCACCACGCCACATGCGATCAGGAAAACAACCGACGGAATACGTTTTCCCGTCATAAAAGACAAGATCGGTGCCAACAATGCCACAGCCAAAATAGCGGTCAACGAGATCATGGTGTCTGTATTTGCCTGGCCGGCAGCCAGCACCGTCTGCGAGACCGCCATTGCGTTGTCGGCTGCATGGACTGGAATCATGGCCCACAAGCATACTGTGTGGATCATCACGAATCTACTACAACAAACGGGATACTATTTTTCCCACACTCTGGCATCCCCGCGTGTGAGATGGCTCATCCACCACGATATTTCGATCGCCACACATCCACACACGCCGACGATGACGGCGTGAGACATCAAGCCCAGATTCGTTGGATCTAACAGCAGAACATGAGCAATCCAAGGTATAGAAAAAATGAGAACGTACGCGCACCCAGACACGACCAAGAGCATGATTTTCCACAGTTGATATGGACGGGCCACCACAACAAGCACCCACAGTGCCATGATGATCATCACTGCCAAGGTTGCAGTCGATGCTTGCGACCGCGTGCTACTCCCCTGCATCACCCAGGCCCAGAAACCCACCGTCACCGCACCAATAAGCACACCGGATGGAACAGCCACCATGAGAACACGGCGCGCGAAACCCGATCTCGCCCGTTCATGGTTTGGTGCGAGCGATAAAATAAACGCTGGAATGCCAATGGTGAACCAACCAGTCATCGTCACGTGAATTGGCTGGAACGGATAGCTCATACCGAAAACGCCGACTACGAGCGCCAACAGGACGGAATAGACTGTCTTTGTTAAGAAAAGATTGGCGACACGCTCAATGTTGCCAATCACCCTCCTCCCCTCTGCAACGACGTGCGGCAACGTTGCGAACGAGTTATTCAATAGCACGAGTTGGGCCACGGATCGGGTCGCAGGCGACCCGGCGCCCATCGCAATGCCGGTGTCAGCGTCTTTGAGTGCCAACACATCATTGACTCCGTCGCCCGTCATGGCCACCGTGTGATTATTGCGTTGCAGAGCTCCGACCATCGCGCGTTTCTGTTCTGGGGTCACGCGGCCGAAGACGGTTGATTCTTCGACAACACTGTCAAATCCTGCCTGATCAGTGTCGACGTCCGGAAGGTCGCGGGCGTCAATGGTGGTAGCGTTGTTAATACCAACAGATGCGGCAACCGCCCCGACCGATTCGGCATTATCCCCGGAAATGACTTTGACATGCATTTTTTCTTGATCAAAGTAGGCGATTGTTTCTGGGGCATCATCCCGGACTTTCTGTTCCAACACAATTAGTCCACGTGGTGTGAGGTCGTCATCACCAGGTTTTTTCGGTGTCGCCGTAATGTCGTTCACATTCTTCGATGTCTGTGCGAGCAGCAGGACCCGTAGTCCCTCTCGCCCCACAGCGTCGGCAACGCGAGCAGCGTCAGAGCCCGGCATAGCAATGATATCGGGTGCACCTATGATCCAGGTAGCGTCGCCGAAGGTCGCACCAGACCACTTCCGTGCCGAGGAAAACGCCTTCGTGTCGGTCGGCACCATCTTGTCAGGATCACACTCTGCATCGGGATCAAGGTGTTTGATTCCTTCGGCAATGGCCTCTGAGGTGTCATTTTTATCGTTATCCGCTGTTACTAATGCTGCCAAGGCGCGTAGCGCGTCGCGATCTGCTCGAACCCATCCTTCATCAGTTTCAGACAAGCGCGCCGGTGCTGGCCCGTCCGATGATGGTCTCCTTGTTGTCTCCTCGTTGGTGTCACCGTCGCCATTTCTGGACTCTTCGGTGCTGGCTGCGGTTCGGTGGGCCGTATCCAGCTCCAGCACGTCATTGAGCACCATGGTGTTCTCCGTCAGTGTCCCTGTCTTATCGGTGCAGACGACGTCGACACGGGCGAGGCCTTCGATAGCGGGGAGTTCGTTGACCAATGCCTTAAACTTCCCCAACCGGACAACTCCGACGGCGAACGCGATCGATGTCATCAGGACTAGGCCTTCGGGAACCATGGGGACGAGAGCTGCAACCATGGCCAGGACGGCATCGTGAAGTGAATCCCCCGAGCGGAACAGTTGAGTCCAGATTGTGAGTATTCCGGTCGGGATTAACAACCATGTAATGATTCGGAGGATGTTGTTGATCCCGGTCATGAGCTCAGAATCAGCAAGCTCGAACTTGTTCGCGGCGGCAGTGAGCTTTCCGGCATATGAATCTGCTCCGACTTTTGTTGCCTGGTATAGTCCATGTCCGGCTTGCACAAATGACCCCGAGAAAACCTCGTCACCTGGTGTTTTCTCGACGGGATCGGATTCTCCAGTCAACATTGATTCGTCGATATCCACATGCTCGGAGTCGACGACAACCCCATCCACGATGACCTGGACCCCGGATTTGAGGACGATGAGGTCATCCACAACAATCTCATCACGGGAAATCTCGCGGTCTTCTCCATCTCGACGGACCGTGGGACGCGCCTCACCGACGATGGTGAGTGTGTCTAGGGTTCGCTTCGCGCGAAGTTCCTGGATGATGCCGATGGCAGAGTTCACAATGATCAGTAACCCGAACATCGCGTTGATGAATGAGCCCGTCGCCACCACAATGGCGAGAAGGACACCCAACATCGCATTGATACGGGTAAAAACATTAGCCTTGATAATTGACCAGGTAGAACGCCCGGATCGATCAGGCAGCGCGTTGCCCTTCCCCTCCCGACGTCGCTCCTCAACCTGCTGTGAGGTCAACCCAACCAAGGGGTCCGTGCGATATTCACGGGTATCCTCGACAGCAGGGTTCCATGACGTCTGAGTGTCGGACTGTTGTTGGGGCATGTGCTCATTGTAGAGAAACACTCACTACACACATCGCCGCGTCACACTGTTCTACTCAAAATTCGCCGTACTGGGGTCCGGGCCGATTCGCCCATCCTCGCGGTCGAGTGCCGTCACTGACTCGACTTCCGCATCGGTTAATGAGAAGTCAAAGATGTCCACGTTGGACTGAACATGATCCCGCGACTTAGACCGCGTCAATACCGACAAGCCGAGGTCGAGATGCCAGCGTAATACAATTTGTGCTGGAGTTTTCCCGTATTTGCTCGCTAACTCCTGAATAACTGGTTCATCGAAGTACGCACCGCGAGCCAACGGGGACCATGATTCCGTCAACATAGAGTGCTGGTCATCATAGGAACGCATGGCCTGCTGCGAAAAACCTGGATGAAGCTCAATCTGGTTGATCGTCGGCATCGCACTACTCTCTGCCACAAGGTCATCCAACACTTCTGGGTAAAAGTTACACACCGCGACCGATCGGACACGGCCCCGGTTCTTCAGCTCAGTCATGGCGCGAAATGACTCGTTGTACTGGTTTTTCTCAGGGCAGGGCCAGTGGATGAAGTAGATGTCGATATAGTCGAGGCCGAGCTTATTCACGCTGGTATTGAAGGCATCGATGGCTGATCTATAGCCTTGGTCTGCATTCCACAGCTTAGTGGAGACTGTGAGTTCCTCGCGGGTAATTTCTCCCTCGGTGATCGCATCGCGGATAGCTTTACCGGTTGATTCCTCGTTCTTGTAGATCATTGCGGTATCGATACGCCGGAACCCAGCGGAAATCGCGGTGCGCACTGAGGCATATGCCTCATCCTCGGAGAGCTCCCATGTGCCAAAGCCCAGTCGTGGGATGATCATTCCGTCACTTAAGGTGGCAGTCGGGCCTCCAATGGGTGGTGGCGTGTGTCCAGTCAACATATCATTAGCCATGCGATCCATTGAACACGGAACACACTTCCCTCGCAGAAGGCCTGGTCACAGACACACCCCCGTCGCCAGCTTGACCAGCTACGCTTGGAACAATGGCATCAGATTCAGACACGTCCCCCACGTCGCCATCCGGCTCATCTACCACCAACCCACCAGCAGCCTTCACGCCAGATACTTATCCCCCGCATCTGTCCGCCTACGAACTCATCGACGATGTTCTCGATCCCGACTCATGGACCAGCTGGGACACCCCACCCGAATATGGTGACATTCCCGATCATTACATAGCAACGCTAGCTCACGCACGTGAAAAATCTGGCGTCGATGAAGCCGTTGTTACCGGTGAGGGAACGATCAATGGGTACCGCGTCGCCGTGATAGCCTCAGAGTTTTCTTTCCTCGGTGGCTCCCTCGGCGCAGCGACGTCCCGACGAATTATCAATTCCATCCACCGTGCCACCGCCGAACGGCTACCCCTTCTCATTTCGCCCGCCTCAGGTGGAACACGGATGCAAGAGGGGTCATCGGCCTTCGTTCTCGTAATTTCAATTACCGCGGCGATCAACAGACATAAAGACCATCATCTTCCCTACCTGGTGTACTTGAGACATCCCACAACAGGTGGCGCCATGGCGTCATGGGGTGCGGCAGGACACCTCACGTTCGCACAGCCTGGTGCCACAGTGGGTTTTCTTGGACCGCGTGTTGTCGAACTGACAACAGGCACCCCGCTGACTCCGGGTGTGCAGACCAGTGAACACCTCTCTCATCATGGAGTTATTGATGGGGTAATCCACCCCGCCGGTCTTCGCGATCGCGTCACCAAACTTTTTGATGTTCTCATTCAGCCCGACCAGATGCGTGAAGCGTGCGAACCAGCGTCGTTATCGGGCACCGTGATGTCTGCGTGGGATGCTGTCACACGAACCCGCAACCCACAGAGAACCGGAACCGCAGATCTTGTCAATGTCTTGTCTGACCAGTGGATTCCACTATCAGGTAGTGGCGATGGCCGAACCTCTGATGCCGTGATTGTTGGAGTGACGCGGATCAGTGGCCAATCTTTGGTGCTCGTTGGCATGGATCGTAGGGCGCAAAAACCCTTGGGGGGAACTCCGCTGGGTACGGAAGCAATGCGGTGTGCGCGACGCGGAGTGATGTTGGCGCGCGAGTTAGACATTCCGTTGGTCAGCATTATCGATACGCCTGGTGGTGAAGTGTCCGACCATGCGGAACAAACCGGAATGGCATGGTCCATTGGCCGAACTCTGACCGAGGTTGTGAATCTTGATGTGCCAACAGTATCAGTGATTATCGGTCAAGGATGCGGTGGTGCTGCATTGTCATTGGTGCCTGCCGATCAGGTGTTGGCGTGTGAGGACGCATGGTTGGCGCCTCTTCCCCCGGAGGGCGCGAGCGCGGTCATTCACCGCGATGTCGGTCATGCAGCAGAAATGATCGAGAGTCAGTCAGTGACAGCGGGCCAACTCTACGATCGTGGCATTATTGATCGGATTATCCCGGCGTTGGGCACGAGCGACGCGGACGCCGACAGCACTACCGTTATCGAGGCCATCGCACATGCTCTGTGGGAGGTGAAAATTACCTCCACGGTGCGATGTGGGCGCGAGCAGCGCCGTGCCCACTATGAGAGGCTCGCTGCATTGTTGTAGCCAGCAGCGATATATTTCTTCTGCAGCCTCGGTTCACACCGTGTATGTCTGCTTCCTTGTTGCCAATGACGGCTCATGCGGGTCGATGACAGCACTGCCCGCCCACTGGTGGGTATTATTTAACGTCAACGAGGTCGATGACGAAGACGAGGGTGCGACCGCCAAGCGGGTGACCGGTGCCAGCGGGGCCGTAGGCCAGCTCTGGGGGGATGGTGAGCTTGCGGCGTCCACCGACGCGCATGCCGGGGATTCCTTCTTGCCACCCGGCGATCAGGCCAGTGAGGGGGAAGGTGATGGTTTGCCCCCGATCCCATGAGGAATCAAATTCTTCGCCAGTTTCAAAGTCCACCCCAACGTAATGGACCTCCACCTCGGCGCCACCTTGTGCTTCGGGACCGTCACCGACGGTGATGTCGTCGATGAGGAGTTCTTTCGGCGCAGGACCAGACTGAACTTCAATCGTTGGCTTGCTCATGGGTTTTTCTCCTTTGGTTGGAGGCTCACTATGTGCAGGGTAGTTGAACGCACAATGAGCCAAGTTCGGCTCACCACACTAGCTGGTGGTGGCGGACTTGGCTCACAGTGGGGGTGCTTGGCGGGGCCTATTCAATGAGTTCTAGCGCTCGTTGCGTGGAATGACGTGGCGCTCAGTGTAGCCGGTGTAGACCTGGCGGGGGCGGTTGATTCGTGAGGTTTTGTCGTTGACGAGCTCCAAGTGTTGGGCGATCCATCCTGGCAGGCGGCCCATTCCGAACAGGACAGTGAAGAAGTCTGTCGGGAAGCCCATTGCTCTGTAGATGAGACCGGTATAGAAGTCGACGTTCGGGTACAGCTTACGGTCGATGAAGTAGTCGTCTTTGAGAGCAATCTGCTCAAGGTTGACGGCGATCTCCAGGAGGTCATCGTTGATGCCGAGATGGTTGAGGACACGGTCGGCAATCTTCTTGACGATCGCCGCCCGCGGATCGTAGCTCTTGTAGACGCGGTGGCCAAAGCCCATCAGCTTCACGCCATCTTCCTTGTTCTTCACTTTGTTCATGAACTCGGTGGCATCGCCACCGTTGTCCTTGATGGTCTGAAGCATTTCCAAAACAGCTTGGTTGGCGCCACCATGGAGCGGGCCAGACAGGGCGTTAAAGCCCGCTGCGATGGAAACGAACATGTTGGCTTGAGCAGAAGACACCATGCGCACGGTGGATGTGGAGCAGTTCTGCTCGTGATCGGCATGAAGAATGAGGAGCTGGTCAAGTGCCTTTGTGAGGATGGGGTCAACCTCGTAGTCTTCGGTCGGATAGCCGAACATCATGCGTAGGAAGTTTTGGCGGGCGTTCAGGGAGTTATCCGGGTACATGAACGGCTGTCCACGGCGTGCACGGTGGGAGTAGGCAGCGAGGACCGGCACCTTCGCCATCAGGCGGTAGGTGTTGAGTTTCTGCATGGTCGGATCGAGTGGATCAAGGGAATCTTGATAATAGGTGGATAGGACGTTCAGTGCGGAGGCAATGACTGCCATCGGATGTGACGTGCGGGGGAAGATCGAGAAGTGATCTTTGAAATCTTCGTCAACCAGTGTGTGACGGCGAACACTGCGGTTAAATTCGTCGAGTTGCTCTTGGGTGGGAAGCTCGCCATTAATCAGGAGGTAAGAGACCTCATTGAAGGTTGCTTTTTCTGCGAGTTCCTCAATAGGGTACCCGCGGTAGCGTAGGATTCCGTTGGCGCCGTCAATATAGGTGATGTTAGAGAGCGTGGAGCCGGTGTTGACATAGCCGGGATCGAGGGTGACGTAGCCGGTTTCCTGGAGTAGCTTACCCAGGGCGATGCCGTCGTTTCCGTTAGTGGCTTTGATGATCGGCATGTCATAGCTGCCTCCAGGGTAGGTAAGTACAGCCTTATCCTTGGCCTCTGCAGCATTGTTGTTAGCCATGTTTTCCCTTTCTCCGAGAGCAGTGGTTATGCCGTGCGGAACTGACGCTCACTCATACACTCCCCGCGCTCGCACATCATAGAGGGCAGATTCCCAGTTGACAGCCGCGTTCATCGGCGCGGGTTGCGCACCTTTCCAGCGCGACCACCATATGACGATGACGCCCCATCTCTGAAGGCCAGAGCAGAACCGCACGCGCGGGACGACAGCAGACACACCCTGTTAATGGTATGTCACACAGTGTAACAAAGGCTGTGACGTGGGTGACACACCCCAGGGAACCGACATAAATCCACCCTCTTTTGGGGCCACACTACGTCGGTACGTCCGCAACCACTCACATCATCATTATTTTTATGGTCGAGTAGAACCCACCATTCCCACATTCCCTACATGAGGAGACCACGCCGAATCACCATGACACACACCACCGACTCCCCCACACCGCATGAGGCGCCCCGTATTCCCAACGAACTCCTCCCCACCGACGGACGCTTTGGGTGCGGACCATCTAAAATCCGCCCCGAGCAGATTGACGCCATCAGCGCCGCTGCCCTGACTACGATGGGAACATCTCACCGTCAACCAGGCGTCAAGAACATCGTCGCCTCTATTCAAGATGGTTTGACATCACTCTTTCACCTCCCTGATGGGTATGAAATAGTCACATCTCTCGGCGGGGCGACCGCCTTCTGGGATGCGGCAACGTTTGGGCTCATCGAGAATCGTTCTGCGCATCTGACGTATGGAGAATTTTCTGGGAAGTTTGCGTCAGCCGCCCAACGAGCACCATGGCTAGAGGCTCCCATTGTTTGTGACAGCGAGCCCGGGAGCGCCCCCAAGCCGTGTGAACTCAATAACGTTGACGCTGATGTCGTTGCCTGGGCACACAACGAAACGTCCACCGGCGCCATGGTTCCAGTCGAACGCCCCTCCAGTGATGCACTCGTCCTCATCGACGCCACCTCAGGAGCTGGCGGCTTACCCGTCGATGTTAGCAACGCAGACGCCTACTATTTTTCTCCCCAGAAGTGCTTCGCATCAGATGGAGGCCTGTGGTTCGCCGCGATGAGTCCCGCAGCATTAGATCGAATTGAACAGATTTCCCGCTCTGGTCGCTTTATTCCTGCATTCCTCAATCTGCAGACAGCTGTTGATAATTCGCGAAAGAATCAGACATATAACACGCCAGCGGTCGCCACGCTCATCATGATGGATGCGCAAGTACAGTGGATGAATAACTCCGGTGGATTAGAGGAAATGGTTCGTCGCACCTCAGCGTCGTCACGTGTAATTTACAACTGGGCTGACAAACGTTCGGAAACTCAACCGTTTGTCAGTGATCCTGAAAATCGATCGCTTGTTGTGGCAACAATTGATATTGATGACGGAATCGATGCAGCGCAGATAGCTGCGATTCTGCGTGCTCATGGCGTGGTAGACACCGAACCGTACCGTAAGCTCGGTCGAAACCAGCTGCGTATTGGTACTTTTCCAGCTATCGACACTGGTGATGTGGAAAAGCTTGTGTCTGCTCTTGATTACATTTTTGACAATGAATTAGCAACCAAGAACTAGTTTTACTCATGCGCTTTGTCGACGCGCAAACAGTGTTTTTCTCAGCTATGCACGCTCCGTCCAGCGCGTATCCACCGTCATTTGATTAATCCAGCTAAGGTAAGGGGTGATCTAAGAAACAGGGTCGGAATGAAAGTACAATGTGGTCGACCAGGAGGTAGTAATGCAGACACTGTCCCTCATACCTGAGGAATGCACAGACGACTACCTGGTCTTTACGGTGGCGCATTCACAGAATGACGACCATCAATTAGCTGAGCTTTCCGAAACAACACCGCGTTTCACACTCCCCCTCACCAGCGACCTCCCCCGCACGCTCCAACGCTTACTACCCGATATACCCGACGGTGACTACCCAGCCATCAACGATGACACCCCCACCCAGAGTGAGAAAACTCCTCCCTTCCTGAACACCGTAATCGAGGCGGAGGTCGTCGATGCGGACATCACGGAACGGGACCACGATAAAAATAGTGCCACTACTGAATCCACCGGCACGGAAAACAACGGCGCCGACCGCGGAGACGTCCCCCCTGCAGAACCCCCAGCTCACAACACCCCACCCCCTGACGATGACAACTCTCCAGGCCTCGATACAGATGAGCCTGCTCTCACCCTCACTCCCCGCGAGATACAAACACGGATACGCGGTGGCGAATCAATCCACGATCTAGCTCGCGATTCTGGCATGCCGGAATACAAAATCGAACCATTCGCTCATCCAATCCTCGCAGAACGTGAGCGCATGACAGCCATTGCTCGTCAATCCCACCCGGTTCGTCAAGACGGCCCATCTACACTCACTCTCGACGATGTTGTGGCCACAGCGTTCACCGCGCGCAGCATGAACCTCACAGATGCATCGTGGAATGCCTACCGCGATGACTCCCGACTCTGGATTATCACCCTGACCTGGACATCCGAGCTCTCTGAGATCACCGCTGAATGGAGTTACCACACTGACGGACGCTCAACCACGACAGTCGCGCGCAACGAAGCCGCTACCGACCTTGTCGACCCAGATTTCGGACGCCCCTCACCGGGCCGTGACCGTCCTCACACTGGATCAAACAACGAACCTAGCGCGTCCCCATATGGACCGTCACCTCAGAAGGAGTCCGCTTCCCCACTCCACGGATTACACACTGAAGGCGACCCCGACTTCGCTTATAACGACACCACCAATGCGCCACATGCTCCTACCACCCCATCGAACAACAACGACCGCACGTCGACGAGCATACCGGCCAGGGCCAGCCTCGCCAGCGAATCTCACCCACCCCACACCAGTCCACGAACAGCGCGCGGACGACGAACGCGGCGCCGCAAAGCGCGGATGGAAATCATCGGCCTTGACGAACACCGAACCCGACGCGGTGACCCCACATCCGCTGGCAACAGCACACCGGGCACGGACACATCAGAACACAGCGAAACCGCATCTGCCGTCGATGATGCGACCATCAGTGGGAACCCAGATCGGCACGATTCGGTAGCTCAAGGCGGACCTGTATGTCCGTCAGCCGCTGACTCAGGTGTCCAGAATCCTGATAACGGATCACGGCCACGGCGTCGTCGGAAAGCTGTCACTCCCCACTGGGAAGATGTCTTGCTTGGCGTACGAACAAACCGCTCAGAACCACCCCGCAATCGAGGGCACCACAGCCGCGATCATGACTAAGCTAGGACCACCCGCCCGCAAGTAGGCCCACCTGCGGAGAAGTGTAACTGTGACTCAGATGGAGGGATGACATGGCTCACGTACCAGATTCAGCTGGATCGGCTTCTAACCACGATTTCACAACACACGTGTCAAGCCCACGTGAGAAGTATCCGTTTCCTTCCGCCACCGTCACTATTTGGTGTGTGTCCACAAACAACCCGGAACGCGCCTTCCCCAGCGATCCCATACCTGACCGGGGTTTTGGCAGGAAACTCCTTGCCCAGCTGAACCCGCAGTGGCCCGTCACTCACATGGGAGATTTCCCTCTGAACCGGTCGACGTCTGCTGGGCCCGGTGAAATATACATCGGCGGCTTCGATGGTGTGGCTGTTCTTCAGTATGTTCCCGCATCGTTTCCTGGGTACGAGTTTGATGTGGCCTGCCTTTCTACTTTGCCATTGAAGCTGGTTGAGCCTATTCCGGCAACTGACATTTATGCGTTTGCCGCTGACGAACACAGCCCACTCGGTGGGTTTGCGCATTGGCATGAGGGCACGTTGGTGCGTTCCTTCTGCTCTAACCGGGTCACCATTTTTGAGGATTCTGGTCTACCAGAATCGTTCGAGAGCCCTTTTTGGGCTGGTGAACGAAACCACGGTACGCATCAGCCGCTTGAACTTCCTTTCCTTCCGGCGGAACTTGCTCGAGATGCGCTTCAGTCCTGGCTTGGGTTCTCACTGTCCCCAACATCGAGGGATGTTCCTGTTGCGGCATTCGCTGTTGATGGTCGCCCTGCATCGCGTTTACCGCGTGACCTGTCCGCCGAGTCATCCTCCCGACGTGGCCGTCAGACGCCCCCACGGCATGGCGAATCCGCCACTCACCATGCCCAAGGGGTGGCGTCCGTGGAACAGGAGTCGCGTCACTTCCACGACCATGAGTGGATTAGTGAACACCGTTCCGATGATTATGAGGCTGACTATGACGACTACGCCCATGTTCCACCGTTCTCGGTGCGGGAATGGGCTGACATTGACCGCTCTGATGTGGCTGCGTTCATGAAACGTGCTGCCGTTGTCGTGGGGAATGCGGCTCGTCGTGGTGGCCGTGTGGTGGCCTCGTTTCCTCACGCGATCGGTGATCGTGTTCGCGCTCGCGCTCGTAAAAGTGGGCGACGGACTCCACGCCGCTAGCCCGAGTCGCCCATGAACGATGCACATTACCGCGACCGTTCGTAGAATCCCATCGCTGCTGCCGTGGCCACGTTGAGTGAATCTGTTCCTGGTGCCATGGGGATGCGCGCCCTCACATCTGTTGCCCGCATAGCGTGTTCGGTTAATCCTGGACCTTCAGCGCCCACCAGGAGTGCGACTTTCTCTGCTCCATCGAGGGCGTCAGAAAGCATGCGTGCATCAGCGGACGGGGTGAGTGCCACACAACGGTATCCGCGCTGCTGAAGAGCCACTAATCCACGCTGCCAGGTGGAACGATTTCCGTCGAAGTACGCAAAGGGGACGCGCAAAACATGCCCCATCGACACACGGACGACGCGGCGATACAGGGGATCGGCACAGCCCGCTCCGAACAGTACTGCATCGACGCCTAGCGCTGCAGCATTGCGGAATACGGCGCCGATGTTTTCGTGGTCACCCACACCCTCAAGCACAGCGATTGTTCCGCTGATCTGCTGTTGTACAGCACTGGGTTGGCCATCATAATTGTCGTGGTTGTTTCGGGCACTGTTGGCGTCAAGGGAGTCGAGAATGTCTTCGACGGATGGGGCCTGAACGCGATCTGCTGAGGCCAACAAGCCACGGTGCATGTCAAAACCCACCACGTCCGCCATGACTTCCCGGGTCACGCACAGCATGGGAATTTTGTTCTGTGCAAGTATTGCCGTTAGGGCGCGGTCAGTACAGAGAGACCGGAGTTTCGCTTCGGTTCCCATGATGGCGCGCGCCGGGTAGCGTGAGCGGATCAGGCGTGGTACTACCAGCAAACCTTCAGCAATGATCAGTCCTTTTCCGCCGGGCATATCGGGGCGTTTGTCGGAGTGGTTGAGGTTGCGGAAGTCATCGAGACGTGGATCGGATGCGGTGCTAATGGGTTCAATTCTGAGGGCGTCCATGGTCTGGTGGGGAGGGTGGTTCATTTAGCTCACCGCGTCCCGGATGGGGTTAATCCCGAAGTACACGATGAACAGAATTGCGACGATCCACATCAGTGGATGTATTTTCTTCGTCCGTCCCGCCGCGGTCTCCATCACGACGTAGGTGATGAAGCCGATGCCGACGCCGTTGGCGATGGAATATGTGAAGGGCATGACAACGATGGTTAGGAATGCGGGAAGGGCTGTTGTGAAGTGGGAGAAGTCGATCTCGCGAATTTGCCCTACCATCAACGCTCCCACGATGACTAGCACTGGAGCAGCAGCTTCTGTAGGGACAATTTCGTAGAGTGGGGTGAGGAACATGGCGGCGAGGAACAACACTCCGGTGACGACGTTGGCCATGCCCGTGCGGGCGCCGTCGGCGATTCCGGCTGCGGAGTCTACAAATACCGTATTCGATGAGGATGACAGTGTTCCGCCGACAATGGCGCCTGTTCCTTCAACAACCAACGCCTGCTTCATGTTGGGTAGGACGCCGTTGTCGTCGGCTAGTCCGGCTTGTTTGCCGAGCCCGGTCATGGTTCCCATGGCGTCAAAGAAGTTGGCTAGTACAAGGGTGAAAATGAGCAGTGTCGCGGTGAGAGCCCCGACTTTGCTGAATGCGCCGACGAGGTCAACGTTGCCGACCAAGGACAAATCTGGCATCCCTGCCCATGAGTGCGGGATCCTCGGCACGGCAAGGTTCCATCCTGTGGGGCGGGGTTTCCCGTTCTCGACGGATGGTCCGGGGTTGGCCATAGCGTCCACGATCATCGCGATGATTGTGGTGCTCACAATGCCGATGAATAATCCGCCGCGAATGTTTCGCGCGACCAGGACACCGCAGATGAGGAGGCCAACGAGGAAGACCGCCGTCGGCCAGGATGCAATAGATCCATCTGTGCCCAATTGCACTGGGACGGTCGTGTGGGCTGAGTCCGGGATGCGGCGAACAAAGCCGCCGTCGACGAATCCGATAATGGCGATAAATAGACCGATGCCGACGGTCATTGCTGTCTTCATTGGTGCTGGGATGGCGTTAAACACGGCTACGCGGAATCCGGTGACGGCAAGGAGAACAATGATGATGCCGTCGATAACAATGAGGCCCATTGCCTGTGGCCAGGTGAGTCCTTCCGTTGACACGAGTGTTACCGCAACGAGTGTGTTGATTCCGAGGCCGGTCGCGATGCCGAATGGGTACCTCGCAATGAGTCCGAAGGAGATGGTCATTACTCCCGCTGCCAAGGCTGTCACAGCGGCGACGCGGGGAATGCCCAGTTGTGTTCCCGTGTGGTCTGGCACTGTCCCGAGAATGAGCGGGTTCAGAAGCACGATGTAGGCCATTGCGAAAAAAGTCACGATACCTGCACGAACTTCAGTACCAATTGTTGATCCGCGATCGGTGATTTGGAAGTAGTTGTCGAATGCGGAGAGTTTTTTCTTTGTCGGAGCCGTTGTGGCGTCCGTAGGGGACGTGTTGTTGGGCATCGGAGCTCCTGCACACAGGTGGGGCCGTACCGAGGTGTGGTGGGTACGGGGGTGGGACGAGGACATGTGGGTTGGGAAAACCCTACAGGGGTAAGTTGGCATGTGTGAGCCGTAAATTCCAATTCCGCGCAACACCACTTCGGGATGTTCCTCTGCCTAGGCTTCCGTGGTTTCTTGAAGATCCACGGCCTGCACTCATCGTCGGGATCATGATGTGGGGGGTGAGTGCGCTGGTGTGTGGGCTCGTACGTGGGTGGGGTGACCAGTTTGTGTGGACGAGTATCATCGGCGCGGTGACGGGGGTTTTGGGCTACGGCGTGTACATGTGGCAGCGGGAGGCGGTTCGCCGTGGAGCTCAATGGGTTCAGGAGGGCGTAGACTGACCGTGTTGCCCCGGGTGTGGTTGACTGTCATGCCCCGGGGGTGGGAACGTGCTGCCCTATCTCAGTCTGGTTTTCGGGTGCAGCGTGGTGGGGGTTGCCCCTCATTGTTGGTGTGGGGGTTGCGGTTGGTGTGTGGCTGTGGATATCCCGCGTTTACGGGGCTGGTAGCCCATGGCTATTGTGGGTTCTATGTCCGATTCGGGTTCATCCACCAGCTCAGAACCATCACTGTCGTCGGAGTCGGTGCAGCCGACGGGATGTTCTGATGTGTCAGTGCCAGCGTCTGCATCGCAGGTGGTGCGTCGTCGTTCGCGGCGGCGAACGAAGGCTGAGCGTCAGCGAGAACGTCGCACCATGGTCATCGTGGGGTCTGTCATGGCGGTCATTGTGGTGGTGACGATTGTGGCGGGGATCGCTTTTACGTATTGGGAGCAACGGCGTAGTTCGGTGGATCCGACGACGGTGTCGTTGTCTGTTACTGGCGCGGATGGGCATAAGGTGGCTGCTCGGCCTTTTCAGGCGTGTGCACTGGGGTCGACGGAGTGTAAGGAGCAGGAGACGACGAGAATTGCGATTCCTGCTGATGGGAAGGCGACTATCGATGTTCCGTCGATGGTCTCTGATACGCGATGGTCATTGCTGACTATTTATGAGGACAACTCCAAAAATGACGAGGTGGTCTATCAGTCGAAAGGAAAAAAGTCGGTCACCATCCAAGGAAGTAAAGATGGTTCCCGACTGAAAGTTGCGGAGGTTCATGCTGTTCTTGTGGGTGGTTCTTCCCACGGGGATCATTCGTCTGGTGATGACGATGCCTACACGATGGTGTGGGCTATCAGCCCGACGTCGTAGCAAGTCCGATGTAAGGTCTTAAGCGTCGAGTTCTCGTGCTACGGCACGGAGAACTTCGGCGACTTGGTGGCTTTCTTTACGCCCTGGGTAGTGTCCTGCTTGGAGGCTCGGTTGTACATGGTTTTCTAAGAGCGTCATTAAGTCTTGGATCATGCTTTGCAGCTGATCTGGTTTGTGTTTGTGGGTGGGGCGACGGCGCGGGCGTTGTGTTTCCTGGATCTCAGTGATCCGGAGCACTTGTGGTCCTTTTCGGCCTGCCGCGAATTCGTACTCGATTTTTTGTCCTTGATGCAGTTCTTCTACACCGTCGGGTAATACTTGGGCGCCGACGAAGACGTCGTCGTTGCCCGGGTTGGTTACGAACCCAAATCCTTTATCGGGATCGAACCATTTGACTCTTCCGATTGGCATGAGGGTTTTCCTTTCTCTGTGGTGATGGTGCTGTGTGGTGGCGCATCTGGAGGGTATTAGTGCTGGTTTCACCGTGCCGGCTGGTGATGGTGCTGCGGATGCCTCCTGCGCTGTTGGGCGAAACTACGTATTTTACTCGATTGGTATGTTTTCTCCCACCCTTGGCGGGTGGGGGTGTTCTTTTCGGGGGAGGTTGTGCTCCGCTACCGGTTTTTGTGTGTTCTTAATCACATTTTAATGAACTTTCATTTCATTACCATTGGCGAAAATCGGCCATATACTGCACTGTTATTAATGTTAACTACTGACCGACGCATCCAATTCGCTACCGGAATGTGACCTTTCCGTTACCTTCATGTACCGTGGCCAGCCAGTACGCAAGCAGCCGTTCCGTACGAACGCTGATTACCGCACAGAGAGGTTTACCCCTTCATGGGACGTCACTCCAAGAACACCAACCGTATTCCAACCGGCGCCAAGGTCGCCCTGTCCGGCTTGGCCCTCACAGCTAGCGGCATTGCCGTTGCGCCATCAGCCTCCGCCGCACCGGACTCCGATTGGGATCGCTTGGCTCAATGCGAGGCTGGCGGCAACTGGAACATCAACACCGGCAATGGATACCACGGCGGGTTGCAGTTCTCCCCGTCCACGTGGTCCGCATATGGCGGAAACGAATACGCCGCGACCGCCGACCAGGCAACCCGCGAGCAACAGATCACTGTCGGCGAGCGCGTCTTGGCTTCACAGGGCTGGAACGCGTGGCCCGCATGTTCCGCACAGCTGGGCTTGAGCACCGGTTCCACGCCGCGTGACAACGCCTACGCGAATGGCACTCAAGCCGCGGTTCAGCCCGCTCCGCCCGCTGAGGATGCTACTCCTACCGCACCCCCAGCTCCTACGCCACAAGCTGCTGTTACCGAGATGGCACGCACACAGAACATCGCTAGCCTTGATCACATTTTCGAGGCTATCCAGGATTCCTTCGCCAACGCAGGCTTTCCACTCCCTGCTGTCATCACGGACTATTACTATGCTCACCGTGATGAACTCACCAGCGCCTACAACCAGGCTGTCGGTGCCGCAGTCGATGGTTACACCCAAGCTGCCGCCAACGCATCAAAGATTTACGATGCCGTACGCTACCGCTTCCACGTTCAATAACGCGTAAGTGAACGCATCATAGAGACGAGCATCATCCCCTCGGACGAACACCGCTGTGAGTCGGTTCTTCCGAGGGGATCAGTCTTTAATTATCCGGCCACACAGCCCTATGTAGCACAGTGCCGCTAGCACAGCATCAGAGCCTAGTCTGTCGGCATCTAACGCTTATGAGGCCTATTTACCGGAGTGTAAGGGTGAACATAGTTGAGCTCGTCGGAGTTGACGGGGAACTTCGTGTCGTCACCATACGGGCTTGTTGCTCCGGCCATGTGGGAGATCACCTCTGTCACCGGGTGTTCACCCTCGTTGAGATGCTGAGGCCAGCCCGGATCAACATAGTGCTTCTTTTCTTTCGCCATACTTCCATCTTTTCAGATCATCGCACATTAGTCATCCTGCTGATCTCTATTCCCCCCGGTTAGAATGAGGTTTTATGTCGTCTCCCGGTTCTGTCCCTGAACGCTTGTCTGAGTGGCTATCACAGATAAGCGACAATCAACTCTCGTTGATTCTCCGTGAGCGTCTGGACAATCTCTTTCCTATGCCTGTCGGCAGCGGGAATTTGGCCGCACGCCTGGCCAGCCCTTTTACCGTCAGACACACTGTCGAAGCGTTAGATATGTTGTCATCAGCCTGCCTTGAGGCGATGGCGCATGTCCTTGATGGCCACGACAGTACAGCCACACTGACGGTGTCCGAGGTTTACGACTGTCTGTCAGAGTTGCTCACTGATGCCGGAGTGAACGCGTCGGCCCAGCCTACCGAGCGTGATGTACTCGCCGCTTTGGGCTATTTGTCTGTACACGGGATCGTGTGGGGTCTCCCCTTCCCCACCACAACTGAGGACGCTGATATGGCGTCCTCATTCCGTGTAGTCCCCGAGGCACTGGAGTCACGATCGTCGCAGTGTGCATTTATTGAGCCTCCGTTACCGGTGGGTGATGCGTGGAGCGAACTTGTGAATGGGCTGACCGAACATGAGCGCCGAGTATTACACCGTCTTCATGATGCTGGGGGGCGCGGTGTGCATTCGCCTGCGAAGAATTCGGATCCGTCTGCTCCTGTCCCTCACCTTATTTCGCTAGGTCTTCTGGAGGTGTATGACGCAGCCTCGTCTGAACCATCCGCGGATGTCTATGTCCGGCTACCGTTGCGTGTGCATAACTATGTTGCTGGCCGGCATGAGAACTTCGTACCAACGTCACTGCGTCCACCTAAAGATTTCTTTTTTCCACCGCCTCCTGTTCCTGTGGCGCAGACAGCTGACGACATTGCCGCTGCTATCTCGGAAGATCGTGCGGCAGTGTCATCGGCAGCCGTGTCTGAGGTTGCCCTGACGTTGGCCCATATGCGAGAGGTGCTGCGTTTTGCCGCGCATACTCCTTTTAAGGCGTTACGCAATGGTGAGATTGGGGTTCGAGAACTCCGTCGTGCGGAAAAAGAGCTGTCGTCGATGGGTGTCACTCGTGCGAAGCTCGTGTTTATCGTTGAACTTGCCCGTGGTCTTGGCTTTCTGGATTGGGGTGATCCAGACACGTTGTATGACGATGCGACTTATGGGTGGTGGGCCCCCACTCGACTGGCTGACGAATGGATGGATGCTGACGCTGGCACACAGTGGGCGATTCTTGCGATGGGGTGGTTTGGTTCGCTGGGGCAGACGTGGCTGGTCGGCAAGGATGCGGATGGCAAAAACGTCAATGTTTTCGACGAGGAGACGGCGTCACCCGGGGCTCTGGTTCTGCGACGGCAGGTGTTGTTGGCAGCGCGTGGTTTTGATCCGTTGACAACGGGGGCGAGGGAAGACACGTACACAGCATATGGATTCATGTATCCGCAGCATGTGGTGTATATGGATCCTCGTGCTATACCCGATGTGGCGGCGAATGCCGAACACGTGGGGCTGTTGTCCGGACGAACAACGACCGGTGTGGCGGAGATCGTACTGCCACTGTTTCACGACGTTTCTCCTTCTGGTGGGACGAATTCTACTGCGATGGCGGATTACGTGCTTCGTTTGTCACGCCTTTATTGTTCGAGTCCTGCGGAGTTGGACGGTGCCGGGGTAGTGGACGGTGAGAGCATGGCAGGTTCGGGTGCTGCTGCTGAGGTGTCGGAGTTGTCCCTCTATGACCACTATGTTGTCGCTCTCATCCGTCATTGTCAGGAGTCGTTTCCTGCTGCATCGTCGACGTTGATTGCACAGGGTGATATGACTGTGTTAGCGCCGGGGCCTCTGGATAGTGAGACTGGGCGTGTGATGGATCGTATCGCTGAGGTCGAGAGTCCTGGTCTAGCTACCTTGTATCGAGTGTCTGAGGACAGCATTCGACGGGGCATGGTCTCGGGGTTGACACCTGATGAGATGTCGTCGTTTTTGTCGGAGCGGGTTCTCAATGGTGTTCCACAGGCGGTGACGTACCTCATTAATGATGTTGGCCGTTTGTATGGTTCTGTGCGCGGCGGGGCGGCGTCGTGTTACGTGTGTGTTGATGATCCTCAGGTGATGGACGATGTGGTGGCGTCGCCGGTGGCGTCGCCGGCGGGGCTGCGGATGATTGCGCCGACTGTGCTGGTGGGGTCGGTGCCGTTGGCGATGGTCTTGCGGGACCTTTCTGCCGCAGGTTTCCATGTGATGGAGGTGGACGCTGGTGGTGTGGCGGTGCAATCGGGTTCCGTGGCCCGTTGTGAGCGTCGCGTTGACCGGTGTCCTGTGGGTGAGGCTGATCCTCTGATTCGTTATTCGTGCACTGGTGTTTCTGCCCCTGAGGGTGGTATTCCCGGCGCGGTTGCTTGTGTTCGTCAGGAGGATGCTGATGATGCGGGTGGTCGGGTGTTGAGGCAGCCGCAGGATTGGGTTGCTCAGTTGTCTGAGTGTGCGCGGTCGGGAATGCGGGTGATGGTGACGTGCGTTGGGAAGGATGGTGCGACGCATCGGTATCGGTTGGAGCCGTTGACGGTGCGGTCGGGGTATTTTGATGGGATTGATGTTTATTCGTCGGAGGTTCGGCGTGTGGCGTTCCATCATGTGACGAGTATTTCGCTGTTGGAGCGGTGATTTCAGAGGGAAGGGTTTGTATGACGCAGAGCGGTGGCTCCTTTGATGGTCCTCTTATTGTTCAGTCGGATAAGACGGTGTTGCTGGAGATTGGGCACCCGAGGGCGGAGGAGGCTCGTGCTGCGTTGGCTCCGTTTGCGGAGTTGGAGCGGGCGCCTGAGCATATTCATACGTATCGGATTACGCCGTTGGCGTTGTGGAATGCGCGTGCGGCGGGGCGTGATGCGGAGCAGGTTGTTGATGTGTTGGAGCGTTTGTCGCGTTTTCCTGTTCCGCAGCCGTTGTTGGTGGATATTGCGGAGACGATGGGTCGTTATGGCAGGTTGACGTTGCATAAGGATCCGATTCATGGGTTGGTTCTTCATGCGACGGATCGGGCTGTGTTGGTGGAGGTCACGCGGCATAAGAAGATTAGGCCGATGTTGGGGTCGGCGATTGCGGATGATGCGTGGACTGTTCATCCGTCTGAGCGTGGTCGTCTGAAGCAGGAGTTGGTGAAGGTGGGGTGGCCTGCTGATGATCAGGCGGGCTATGTTGACGGTGAGGCTCATGCGATGTCGTTGTCGACGGAGTCTGTGGAGTGGGGGTTGCGTGATTATCAGCGGCTTGCTGCGGATTCGTTTTGGGCTGGGGGGTCTGGTGTTGTGGTGTTGCCGTGTGGTGCGGGCAAGACGGTGGTGGGGGCTGCTGCGATGGCGAAGGCTCAGTCGACGACGTTGATTTTGGTGACGAATACGGTGTCGGGTCGGCAGTGGCGTGATGAGTTGTTGCGTCGGACGACGTTGACGGCTGATGAGATTGGTGAGTATTCGGGTGAGAAGAAGGAGATTCGTCCGGTTACTATTGCGACGTATCAGGTGGTGACGCGGAAGACGCGGGGTGAGTATCGGGCGTTGGAGTTGTTTGATTCGCGTGATTGGGGGTTGATTATTTATGACGAGGTGCATTTGCTTCCTGCGCCGGTGTTTCGTTTGACGTCTGATTTGCAGTCGCGTCGTCGTTTGGGGTTGACGGCGACGTTGGTGCGTGAGGATGGCCGTGAGGGGGATGTGTTTAGTTTGATTGGGCCGAAGCGTTTTGATGCGCCGTGGAAGGATGTGGAGGCTCAGGGGTGGATTGCGCCGGCGGAGTGTGTTGAGGTGCGGTCGGCGATGACTGATGCGGAGCGGATGGTGTATGCGACGGCGGAGCGGTCGGATCGGTATCGGTTGGCTGCGTGTTCGGGGGCGAAGGTTCGTGTGGTTCGGAAGATTATGCAGCGGCATGCGGGGGAACCGACGTTGATTATTGGGGCGTATATCGATCAGTTGGAGGAGTTGAGTGAGAAGCTTGATGCTCCGCTGGTTGATGGGAAGACGGCGAATAGGAAGCGTGAGGAGTTTTTTGATCGTTTTCGTTCTGGGGAGATTTCGACGCTTGTGGTGAGCAAGGTGGCGAATTTTTCTATTGATTTGCCGGAGGCGTCGGTGGCGGTTCAGGTGTCGGGGACGTTTGGGTCGCGGCAGGAGGAGGCGCAGCGGTTGGGTCGGTTGATGCGTCCGAAGAAGGATGGTGGGGGCGCACATTTCTACACGGTGGTGTCACGCGATACCATCGACACAGAGTATGCTGCTCACCGTCAGCGTTTTTTGGCTGAGCAGGGTTACGCGTACCGGATTGTGGACTCGGCGGATTTACCGGACCTTGAGGATGATTAGCACCATGGGCACTTTTCATTTCACTGTGGATGAGGCTTTTAACCGCCAGCATAATGAGTTTGTGAGGGATTCTCGTCGTTTGCAGTTTGGCGCGGGGGTGTTGGGTGCGTTTTTGGTTGTTGCGGCGGTCCTCATTTTCTTTTTTGTTGGTGACGATGGTGCGTGGGTGTTGTTCGCTATTGTTCTTGGGCTCTTCGGGTTGTTTAGCTTGGTGATGGTGCAGGTTATTCCGAAGAAGGTGGGCTCTGGTCAGTCCCTGTATGACCGGTATGAGTTGGTGCCGGCGATGGTTGCTCGTGTGAATCCTCATGATGTGGAGATTATGGCCCTGGTCAATGTGTCGGTGAGTCCCGATGATGAACCGCGGTGGGCCTTGTCGGCGCGTACTGTCGCGCGGGTGCCGGGGAGTGTGCGTGAGGTTGGTGAGCGTATTCCGTCAGTGGCGGTAACAGCTACGCGTTCGGTGCAGCATAAGGAGCGGTGGGACGAGGTGAGTCCGATGCCGATTGGGTGGGCGACGAAGGATCAGAATGTGGTCCGTGATGCGGAAGGCACTATTGAGCCGGCTCAGTGGAAAACACTGGCTGAGAACCTGGATCGCATTGACAGTGTGATGGCAGCGAAGCGGAATCTTCTGCCGCTGTAGTGTGTGGTGAGTGTGACGAGATACTGGCGGGGTGGGAGCGTCTAGTGATGAGTGTTTTGTGTGGTTGTTTGTTCGGGTGAGACGGGAGGATCGTACTGAATGCTAAGGTGTGGGTACCCCGTGTACAAGCACTGTGTTCTCTGGAACGTTCACTGTCTCAGGAGTTGTCCTCGTTGAAAACGAAGCTTGTTCCGATTCTTGCCGTTGTTTTCTCACTGGCTTCGTGGGTGAGCGTGGCAGCAGTCGATAGTCGTCCACTGTTCTTTATGCTGTTCTGGGCTGGGTTAGTGTTGTCCTTTGTGACGGCGGTTGTCGGTGTTCTCCACACGGGGGCGGTACGCGCGTTGTTTATTCTTGGTGGCCTCCTGGCGGGTGTCGGGGCGCTGTCATTCCGCGTGATGCCGCTGGGTGCGATTAATCTTCCGGGCTTTGGGGGTGAGGTGTTCGGCCTGCTTCTCATTGGTGTGGGGTTGGTTCTCTCGACGCGAGCCACCCGACCTGCACCACACGCCTAGAGGTGCCATTTTTCGTCATGTGGCCGATGTTGCCGGGTTGTTGCTGTCGCCATGAGCTCTCTTTTATAGCGCCCAGGCGAGGTATGACGCCCCGGTGACAGCGGCACCGCGCATCACGGTGCCGCTGGACTGCCGGCGTAGCGAGCACGTGGTACCCCAGGTACTCTCTCACAGTGACGTGAGCACCTCCGCGCGTGAGGTCATCGGTAACGTTGTCAACGTCCACAGCGATGGTGTCCCGAGTTGCCTTCTGAATCAGCACGTCGACTCCACCAAAATCATGGTCCCGCCAGGTGGTGTCTCCCGGTGTTGGGTCAAGCAACCTAGGATGCTGCACAACCATCCGCATGGGGTTCAACTGAGCAGCTAGTTCCAAGCCAGCCACTGTGCCCGACCCAAACGTCACTCAGGCTTATAAGGTTGAGTTAAACGACACGAATTATGAAACAGCTCTATGCCCGATATCCAAGCCGAGCATCAACACCAACAATTCGACTAGGTTCATAGCGGAATAGATATTTCCTTGAAAATTGCTAGCTCATCGCCATCGGCTCAACGAAGATGAGATCATTTCTCAACTCTTTCACCCTTTGAGGGACTGAGAAATCTTCTCTCAGACGTTAACAACCATCCCTTTTGATCTTTATTTACCCTTCCGCAGGAGCATTAGAGTGACTACAATCGAATATATGAACAAGAATATCGTGAAAAAGTTCTGCATTTCTAACCACACACCTTCTTAGTCGCCGCAGAGCACCCAAGAGCGGAAATTAGCCTACATACTGCGGCGCAGCCTAAACCACCAGGTCCCGAAGCGAGTCCAACTCCGATACATGCACCATAGCAAGCCGCTCCACCGCCAGTACCACAGATTGCATTCATTGCCCACTTACAGACGCCTCTGGTACGTGTGGTGTCAACCTTCGGACTATCAGGATCTGGAGCAAGGACTCCGTCCTTCGAGACAGAACCAGACCAAAACAGTTCACCGTCTGCATACAGTTTCGCATGGGCAACGCCACTCTTGGCATCTGGTTTCGAAACGACATACTTCTGAACGGTAGCAACACCATGATCCGTGTCAACTGCGACACGATAGAATTCCGCTCCTCCCCCAAATTGCTTTTGATCAGGAGCAACAGTAACCCAAGCCTTTGTATCACTTACTCGATTAACCTGGGCATTATCCCACTTTAACCCCTTTTCTTGCAGAGAACCTCGCGCAATTGACAGCGTGGCCCCCTTCAAAGTCTCCGTCGCCGGAGCTTGAGGAGCAACACCTACTGCAACAACAAGAGCTAGCAGAAAAGCCAGTATCGGCGAGACAGCATTTCTAGTCTTCACTTTCCTCCAGACATACTATTAACAGGCAAACTCTTGGATTTAATTTAACCCATTCCGATAACAATTATCACGAACATACGTTAAATATCATGTTTCGAACATTTTTCACCAAGCCTCGCCTGACCCTAAATCCACATCATGGTGAGTTCGATACCCCTTCTGGCGGAGGAATGCTGCAGCATCCTGGGCGCGGTGCCGCTGGACTGCCGGCGTAGCGAGCACGTGGTACCCCAGGTACTCTCTCACAGTGACGTGAGCACCTCCGCGCGTGAGGTCATCGGTAACGTTGTCAACGTCCACAGCGATGGTGTCCCGAGTTGCCTTCTGAATCAGCACGTCGACTCCACCAAAATCATGGTCCCGCCAGGTGGTGTCTCCCGGTGTTGGGTCAAGCAACCTAGGATGCTGCACAACCATCCGCATGGGGTTCAACTGAGCAGCTAGTTCCAAGCCAGCCACTGTGCCCGACCCAAACGTCACAATGTCGTAGCTGTTCTGGCATTTCCTGTCTCCGATGAGGTCTTGGAGTACACTTTCTGCCGCGTCTACTCCGGAGAGAGCATCGCGGATGATCCCGGCGGTGCCTTCCGGGGTGTCCGCGTACTGTGCGTTGCCACTGTCGTCTGTTGCTACGCGCCGCCGTAACAGGGGTAGATGGTAGTCAACGTCGACAATGGTGGTGCCCGATAGTTCCGCGATAGCGGCGATGGTGGGGCGCCAGAAAATGTCGAGTTCTTCACCCGACCCATGCCATCCGGGGCCGCCGTGCAGCGATACCGCTACAGTCCCGGTGGGGGACGATGGCGCGAAGACTGCGGTGTTTTTTCCCACGATGTGCAGGTCGGGCCCGGTCGTGGTGAAGGCTACTCCGGGGACGGAGTGATCAAGGCCAGCGCCTAGTACCAGCTGGGATGTGTGGGTCACGATATCATTGAGTCGGCCGATGGCGTGTTCTGCGTCGAACTGAAGTTGGGCTTGGTCCCCGGGCGCGTGGCATTCATGTTGGGCGGAGAACTCGCTCGGGCCGAACATCACGGCCCACACGTCTGTGTAGTGAACAGAGATAAAGCTGGCGATCTGATCGAGCTGCTGCGCCGGGGTGAGGATGTCGTTGTCTGCAAGGAGATCGACGAGCCCACCGGACTGGGTCGACGCTCCCCCGGTGGACCTCTGTGGCGATGATATCGGGATTCTCTGCCTCGTGCCGACCGGTGGAACGTCTGAGGGAGGGGTCACTGCCCGGTTGGGATCTGATGCGGCGGCAGCGGGGAGATGGTCGGGGGTGGAGTGAACAGGCATGTAGCCAGTGTATATGGGGCTGCGAGTGTTACATTACGACTGGCGTTGCCCCCCCCCGGAACTAGAGTTCTGATGGGCTGCCAATGAGAAAGGACATCGAATGACGACGACGGAAGCCGCTCCCTGCGAGTCTGCTTCGATAGCCGGGGAACCGGTCATCCATTTAGATGACATTGTTATGTCGTATGGAAGCAAACATGTACTTAAGGGTGTGTCCTTTGATGTAAGGGTAGGTGAAAAGATTGCTCTTTTAGGGCCGAATGGTGCTGGTAAATCGACACTCATCGAAATTATGGCCGGTCTTCGTGCACCCACGTCAGGTGAGGCTCGAATTTGTGGTCATAATCCGTTATCTGATTCTCGTTATATTCGGCAGAACGTCGGACTTATGCTCCAGAATTGGAAGGATCACGGTAAGTGGGTCGTCTCGGAATTCCTTCATTACATCGCGCGGGCTCATGGTCAGGTGCATGCAGATATGAATAGGATTCTTGGGGCGCTTGATCTCGTGGAGCAGCGGAATACTCGATTAGATGCTCTCTCGGGTGGTCAGCGTCGGCGTGTTGATGTCGCCGCTGCTCTGATGGGTGATCCGATGATACTTATCGTGGATGAGCCTACGACTGGATTTGATGTGGAATCGCGAAAGTCTTTTCAGCAGGCGGTCAGGGAGTTAGCGGAGGACAAGACCGTGCTGTGGGCAACTCATGATCTCGGTGAGGCCGAGGACATATGTGATCGAATCATTATGTTATCCAGGGGGGCCATTGTTGCCGACGGGTCCCCGGCTGAATTACGAGAATTTCATGGTAGTTACAGCAGGATTTCGTGGCGTGACGGTTCCGGGGCCACACACGTCGTTAATGAGGTGGACCCGAACCCCGTGATTGTGGAGGTCGCTAGCACGCCAGGGGTCTCAGATATTGAGGTCAGGACGAGATCACTGGAAGACATATATCTAGAAGTTATCCGCGGTACTGATAAGGGAAGGGCTCTTGATTAGTGAACAACGAGACACACCATGGCACGTCTTTTAGTCAGTTAGCAGCGACGACTCAGAGCCACCATGATGGAAATCATTCTGTCTTGTGGCGTAGTTCAGTGGTGCACACTGTGCGGCTAGGACTTACTCAAAGCCGTATTGATCTTCGTCACAGACGTCGGTTGATTCCTCTTCTTGGGTTGCTCATCACTCCGATCGCTGCGTATTTTTCCTATCAGGTCCTGGGTGAGGATCCTTCGCGTCTGTCATCGCTCCGTTATCTCGCCTCGGCGTACGTGCCTGTTTCCTTATCAATGACGGGGATGCTGACATTATCGTCTACGTTGATGACGGATCAAGATGATGGGACCCTCCTCCGTGCGAAGGTCATTCCGGGGGGTATCCCAGCGTATCTTGTGGGAAAAATGATCGTTCTTTCCATTGTGGGTTGTATCAATGCGTTCTTGACATTATCGGCAGCGCATCTCGCCATCGGTGGTGTTTTTCCCAGTGAAGTCCTGTCGTGGGTACAGTTTGTACCGGTCGTCGTTCTTTCAGTTGTTTCAACCATACCGGTAGGCATTATTCTTGGGGGGCTAGCGCGTAGTCCTATGATGTCACTCCCGGTGTGCATCGCTGGTTTTGTTCTGATTTGGGTGTCGGGAATAATTTTTCCTCTTGGTTCCATGCCGGAGACGGTGCAGGGAATTGCGAAGGTTTTTCCTGTGTATTGGCTCGGTGAGTTGTCTCGCCATGTTTTTGCCCCGGGGACGTTTGGTGTATTAAATGCTGCTGAAGTATTAGCTGCCGCACTCGTGCCCATAATGTGGTTTGTGGTGGGGTCTGCATTGTGCCCGTTCATTGTGGGGGTGTTGTCGCGGCGACAGTCTGGTCGCCGTTTGGCTTCAATTCAGTCTCGGCGGTTGAGCCGCGGATATTAGGTCCGCAGATTTGTGGTGCGGGTACCTTGGGTTTTGGTACGCCTGGTATCCGGTCGGGCCTAGAATGACCTCATGACTGAACAGAGCGGTTCATTTTCTGGTTCCCCCGTTGTTTCCCGGTTGCAGGGCATATCGGAAACGATTTTTACTCGTATGACGCGTATCGCCGTGGAGAATGATGCGATTAACCTGGGCCAGGGGGCTCCTGACGACGATGGCCCCCGCAGGATGCTTGAGGTTGCCGCTGAGGAGATTTTGTCGGGGAATAACCAGTATGCACCTGGTCGGGGTGTGTATGACTTGCGTGAGGCCATTGCATGGGATCGGCGCGAGTCGTATGGTCAGGTGTTTAATCCTGATACGGAGATCGCGGTGACCGTTGGCGCAACCGAGGGTATATCGGCGGCGGTGTTAGCTTTGGTCGAGCCGGGTGCCGAGGTGGTGCTCATTGAGCCGTATTACGACGCGTATGCTGCTGCGGTGCGTTTGGCGGGTGCGCGTCATCGGTCGGTTTCTTTATTGCCTATGACGGATTCTGTGGGGAACACTAGTTGGGCTCTTGATGTTGATGCGCTGGGTGGGATTGTGTCGGATGCGACGGCCATGATTGTTGTGAATACTCCACATAATCCGACGGGTCATGTGTTTACTGTGAGCGAGTTGAAGGCTATTCGTGACGTTGCTGTAGAGCATGATTGTGTCGTGTTGTCTGATGAGGTGTACGAGCACTTGGTATTCCATGGTGGGCGGCATATTCCACTTGGGACGATTGGTGAATTGGGTGAGCGTACGGTAACGGTGTCGTCAGCGGCGAAGTCATTTAATGCGACGGGGTGGAAGACGGGGTGGGTGATGGGTCCTGCGTCTCTCGTGGATAGTGTCGTTATTGCGAAGCAGTACATGTCTTTTGTGGGTACGACGCCGGTTCAGCCTGCTGTTGCGTATGCGCTTCGGCATGAGTCCACATGGATGGGGCAGTTATGCCAGCGTTTGGAAGGGAATTACAAGCATCTAGCAGCGACGTGCCGGGAGGTGGGGATGACGGTGTATCCGAGCACTGGTTCGTACTTCTTTGTTACTGATATTTCAACATGTGATGCCGCAGTGGGGATGAGTGCGGATGAGTTTTGTTTGGATTTGCCGAAGAGCGGTGGCGTTGCGGCACTTCCTGTGACCGCGTTTGTCGATCATGAGGAACGTTATCGGTCGTTTGTTCGTTGGTCGTTCTGTAAGGGTGACGCAAGTATTGATGAGGCAAGAAGAAGGCTGCGTGCCTGGGCGGGGGTGTAACTGTGGTGTCGCCCGCACCCCCGGGGCACCCACACACACAAAAAAAAGGGGGGTGCATGGCGCACACAACA